>JAGXIN010000024.1 GCA_024635575.1 Flavobacteriia bacterium | reverse complement strand
TGTATGACTTTTTTCCGGAGATTTTTTTAAAGTACAATTAATGTAAATACAACGAAGGTTACTAAAATCTGGTTTGTCCATAATTTCATAATTTTAATTAGCTATAATAGTTTTTCATAAGATTCGTGCGACCGGAATATCGGAGATTTTTCCGCCGTAGCAAACCGTCAGTTGAATGTTTGTCGGTTTATAATTCAGTTTAAATTTAAGCATAAATTTATGAAGTGTTGGCAATTTTTTTATCAGTTTTAGTTTTCTGTCTTTTTATTCAATCGAATTTAATTGAAGAATTCCGTTTCAATTTTCTTATTTTTTACTGTCCAAAATGTCTGTTCTGATAATGAGAATTGAATATTTATTTGAAATCTCTCAATGATTTCAGAAAGTAAAACCTCTTATTTTACGCTAATTTCCATTTAAATCTTTTGATGAAAATTAATTAAAAGCTGACATTATTCCGTCTTTGAAATTGTCCCAGTCGGAAATTACAGCAAACGCAATAATAAAAGTGATAATCATAATTACAATCCTTGAGTAATTTTTTTTCGCTATTTTTCTCATATTTTTCTTTTTTTTTCCTAATAATTAAAGCCATTATGTTTAGGCTATGAAAAGTTGAAGGTTTGAAAATGCAATTTTCGGATGTTTAAATTTAGTATTTTAATGTTTTAGAAACATTCTATATTATTGAATTTAGCGATTTTTTATATGCACTGTTGGCGGTTGGGGTTTTAGTTCCATTTATGCCAATTTACTTAAATACTCGCTTAAATATTTTTTCTTTTCTTTCGATTTATACTGAATAATATAGCGCGGATGATCTAGTACTGTTATCTTGTCGAATAACTGTTCTTTATCATTAATAATATTTAGAAATTTTGCATTTTTCTTTCCCAGTACGATACAATTTTTTGTGTCTATACCAAAATCAATTTGCTTTTTAAGGCTTGTAATAATAAATTTCTCTGCTGATTTAAATAATTCATTGTAATCATAATAGTTACAGTTTATCCAATTTCCTTTTTCGTTTTTTTTAATAAATCCAAGAGGTGAAATAGAGTTGATATAATAATCATTATAAAATTTCTCAACGCCACCGTATTTTTCAATAAGTTCATAAATAAATACTGAAGAAGGTTCGTGACTTGAAACAGAATTAATTTTTATGTTACATATTTCGGATAGTCTTTTAGTATCTGTAAAAGGAATTCCGGTTACACCAGCTCCTAATCTACCTGGATTAATTCCAAGAATCAATTTTCTTTTTTTATGATCATTATAAAACTTATTATAAAAGGAATCAATTATAAAAAGTATTTCATCGTTCTCTTTAAAAGGATTCATAACTTGAATTCCATTTTGAAGTTCTCCTTTAAAATTAAGCCCTTTATTGAATCTTATAATTTTCTTTCCAAAAGTTTCCATTTTCAATCTTTTTTCATTTTTTTTGTCTTACTGCCAATAGGTTTTTCGGAGGTGACAAATCGTTTGTTGAATGTTTTTAGGTTTGTTATTTAGTTTAAATTTAAGCATAAATTTTTTTGGCTGGGAGTATAAACAGTAAAAGTGTGTTTAGACAAAACTTTATAAATATACCAAAACTTTGTTTCAAAATTACTTTTTCTTAAAATCAAAATCCGCTATTGCTTATACACCGATTAAGTTTACAATTCTTTAATTTTTAGGTTATTATTCGCAAAGAACAAGAGAGAGGAATAAGATTCTTAGCTTACTGTGAATAGATCTCGTTCACACAGAAAACCCCCATCTAATTTCGGATAATTCTGTTAGACGCTTAGATCTCGTTTTTAAATAGTTGAAACCAAAGTAGATTTGTTCTTGCCTAAAGTATAGTTCTTATGAATAAAATTACGATTTATTAAGAATATGCATGCACTGCGGAAGCATCCAAGTTGAAATTTTGTGTATTGGTATCCGACTGGAGCAATTTATGATGGCGTAACCGGATTATTAAATTTCTTTAATTTCTAAATTTTTCAAGTTTATAATGGTAAACACACGAATTACCCCACAAAATAAATCTATAGAGGAAATTGTAAAGAAAACACGATAAGAAATACGAATAAGTTTTACCTGTTCTCCTTCATTGCTTTTTGATAGTCTTTGGAAAGTGAAGTTTTCTGGGTTTCGGTAAATACTTTCCCCGCCAACTGAAAAAAGGTATGTTCTTCCTCTTCCAAATGGTGTTCTACTTTTTCACACAATTGTTTTGCATATACCAACCATCCGGGAGAATCCATCTCGGTTTCTTCCAGTTTTTCCATAAGTTCATCCATTTCATGGTGTTCAGCTATTCCATGGCGTGCATATTCCTGCGTCATATCATCATTAATAAGGGGTACATAAAAATAACGCTCCTCAGCGTCTGCGTGGATATGAAGTTCGGTTTTTAACGCTTTAAAAAGTTGTTTTCTTGCATCTGTTTTTCCCTCTGTTTTAATGAGTCGGCCACATAAATCACGTTGAATATCATGATCTTCTCTAAGGGCTTCAAAAATATTTTTCATAGGTTAGATTTTAAGTTTTTTCTAAAAATACAGTATAAGTTTAAGATATATCTCTTTAAAAATTCATGCTAAATTATCATGAATATGCCAACAGTTTTTACTAGGAAAGTTGCGGTTTTGAAACCGTAATTTTTCCGTTATTTAAAAATAGTATTTTTAATTGTTTTAAATATCATATTTAGTTAAAATTTAGCAATTTTTTATGCCCATTGTCGGCAGTTGGCTTTAATCCTAATCAATTTAGCTTTAAAAAATGGATATTTAACTCCTTTTAAAATGGTCGGATTATCTCTAAATATTTTATAAATTCCAGAATCGTGATTTAATTCAAATTGGGAATTTTCAATTCGGATTTCTTTATATTCTGTGCAATCGCAACATCCTCCATTTAATCTTTCCGCATTTACAAACAAATCAAAGTTTTTTTTTCTAAAACTCGAATAAAATTTAACTGCTTTGAAGGTTTAAATTTATTTCCTTTCTTCTGGTTTTCTCGTGATAACAAAATAGAATACATATAGCCAGCTGAAAATTCCGTGTAAAAAAGCCAATAAAACAGATTTGTTTCTTTCCCATGAAACCACAACTGCTAAAACACTACCCAATCCAATTCCGCTTCTTATTGCAGTATTTCTTATTCCATCGTTTCCATTTTGCTGACTATAACATTCAATCGATGTTAGTAAAATCATAAGTAAAATTAATTTTGTCTTTTTCATATTTTATTTTTTTCATATTTATGCCAACGTTACATCCCGGCTATGAGTAGTTGTGTGGGTTAGCACTTAACTTTACAAATACGTGCCAAGCTGAAAATTCCACAGGGATTTTCAGATTGGGTGAGAACGGGCAATTACTTATAGCCATGGTAATGTGTGGTTATTTTCTATTTATTAGTGTTATATATTCTATTTTTGAATTTTCTTCTTTTATTGTTAAACCGTAAGATTTTAGACTATTGATAATGTCAGTCTCAGATTTTACTCCTATGATAAAATCATATTTAGTTTCATTTTTGTGATTGAATTTAAACGGTGTGGAAGAAACATTTGAGAGTTCATCAAGCATTTTATCAATGGTATATGCTGTGAATATTATTTTGTCATCCGCATCAGATTTAGCTGAAAATAATTTCTCTAAAGTTTCTTCTAAAAGAGATTGGTCTTGAATTGAAACCATATTTATCTTTGTAGGTTTAAATGCCGTTTGTTTTTCCAGATTCAGTTTTTTTAAAATATCCTTTTCTAATGAATTTAGATTTTCGGGTTCTTCAATATTTTTATATATAAGGTCAAAACGTTTTCTTTCAATGTTCTCAGGCAATTTTAATTGGTCGTTTTTGATATTGAGAACATCATTATAAATATCTTGTAAACTATAAGACTTTAATTTAATGATACTCGTTCCCATTGATTGTTTGACGCTTTCTTTCCCTTCTGTTTCTTGAAGTTCGAAATAATATTTAAGTTCTTTATTAAACAAAAGGTCTATTAAATCGAAAGTTTTATTTTGTTCTTTTTGAATTACAGCTTTCTCTGAATTGTAATTTCTATTTGCTGTATTTGCGTTAGTAAGAAACTTTGACATAATCGAAGAGTTAAGATTTTTAGGTTCTCCTATCCATTTAATAATGCCTGTTTTATCTATTAAGACTGTTAGTGGAAATTTATCCAATCCTTTAATTCCATCTCCAAAATTGACTTGAGTTTTCTTTGTCAAGTCCGTAACTACAATTGAATTAAAATCGATACGTTTCAGACTTCTTTCAACTTTTTTGATAGATTCGTCTGTTATTGAAATGTAATAAAGGTCTTTTTGTTTGAATTCTTGTTGAATTTTGTTCATATGTGGAACTGCTGCTATACAAGGTCCACACCAACTTGCCCAGAATTCGAGGACTATATATTTATCATTTAAATTTTTGTCGTTGGGGACATTCTCGATCCAATCCGTAATATTTATTTCTGGGGCTTTTTCGCTAACTTTTATATTTGATTGGGCATAAGTATTCCCTAATGTTAATAAAGTTAAAATGTAAATTATTTTTCTCATTGCTTGTTTTTTTTAATCACACTTGTCGAGTTTCTTTATAAGATTTACGCGACTTGAAAACCGGAGATTTTTCGGTTATAGCCAATCGTTAGTTGGCTGTTTGTAGGTTCGTTATTTAGTTTAAATGTGAGTATAAATTTCAGGAGGTTTGGCACAAGTTTTATCAAATATCTGAGGAATTTAAATCAGTCTTATTTTCAACGACATATGTTTTAGTCAATTTGTCGTATAAGTTTTGATTTTTTTCGTCCCAAAGAATCCAAATTATAGGTATAATTAAATAACCTAAAACTTGTTTTAATAATTCTCGGATTGCACCTTCTGTGGATTTTTTGTAATCTTCTCCAGTTTCAGAGTAGATGACCTTTAATCCGAAAATTCTATGTCCTAAATTTCCAGTAAAAAGAGGATAAAATATTGAGCCAACAATCAGTCCGAAAATTGCCGAATATCCAACGTCAGATATCATGAAATCACTATTATAAAGATCTCTTATCGGATATCCAAGTATAAAATAGATTCCGCTAAAAAATATAAAATAGATAATTCCTTCTGTCAAATTGGCTAAAAGTCTTGTTCCTTTGGAAGCTAAATTATATCCGTGTAAATTGTTGTCTTTCATAATTTTTTTTATCTTTTTAAGTTACAATTTTTCATCTTGACTTTCTCCAAAATATTGGTAAATCAATCCGTTTCCATTGTTCAAATTCGCAATTATGCTCAACTCTGTTAAATATTGATTTTTTGTTTTCGTCCAATTATAAAATATAAGATGGCTCCAACCAGATTGAAAAATAATACAACTAATACCCAAATAATTTTATCATTTCCATTGAATTTACTTTTTAAGATATCAATCAATGCTATTACTGCCGGGATAATTCCAAGAAATGCAATTATTATTATTATTAGCTGCCAAAGTCCAACCATTCCTAAATATATCATATTTTCTGTTTTAATTTATTATTACAATTTTTGTCTGTCTGCATTAAAGCCAACGGGTTTCTTTATTTAGTTTAAATGTGGGCATAAATTTTATGAGGTGATGGCAATGGTTATTTTTTCTTTCTAGCAATCAATAATATAATTCCTGAAATCAAAAATCCTATAATGCTAAATAAAAGAAGAAGTGAATATTTCATAATTCCAAAGAATGATTTACTCGTTTCCTTTTGTCTATAAGCCAACTTATCAATTTGTTTGTCATTAATATTTAAAGCAATCTTTACGTATTGTTTTTCATCAATTTCAAATTGTCCAATACTCTTGAAAACTTTGTCGTTAATAGTAAAAGTAATTGTCGTTTTATTTTTATTAATAGAAGCAATTGTGTCTAAATCAATTTTTATAATTTTTGGATTTTCTCCTTTCTCAGTGATTAGATAATCGATATCAGATTTTTCTATTCCTTTTAATTTGGTTGATAATTCGAATAAATCATAAATTCCTTTATCCAATTCAATTTTTAGTTCAGATGGAGTTTCAAACTCATTAAAATCCTTTTTAAAATCATTACTAGAATTAAAAATGTTTGTTAAAAAATAAATTCCGGAAATAAGCGAAATTATAAGAATCGTTAGTAAAATATTAGTCTTTTTCATACATGATTTTTTTCGGATAATTATTGCCGACGAGATTTTATAAGATTTGTGCGACTGAAAAATCGGAGATTTTTCGGCCTTCGCGATATTTTTAATGAATGTTTGTCGGTTTGTATCAAATCCGATTTGGGCATAAATTTTATACAGTGTTGTCAGCTGGGTTCTTTAATTTTTATCACTCAGGCCAATCATTATCCTAAAAAGTAATCCAAATAATGATTTGCGCTATTCTTTAGCTTTTTATGCCAAAACAGTCAGCGTTCATCACTTTTACCCAAGCCTTTACGAAATCCTTGACAAACTTTTCTTTATTGTCATCTTGAGCATAAACTTCTGCATACGCCCGAAGCACCGAGTTTGAACCGAACACCAAATCAACTCTTGTAGCTGTCCATTTGGTTTCTCCCGTTTGACGGTCAACGATATTGTACAAATTATCACCGACAGGTTTCCATTTGTAATTCATGTCTGTGAGGTTAACGAAAAAGTCATTACTCAGCACTCCTTCTCTGTTTGTGAAAACACCATGCTTTGTCCCACTGTGATTGGTTCCTAAAACTCGCATTCCTCCAATTAAAACGGTCATCTCTGGTGCTGTTAATCCCATTAGCTGTGTTCTGTCTAGTAAAAGTTCTTCAGGTTTAACGACATATTCTTTTTTCAACCAGTTTCTGTATCCATCATGAATTGGTTCTAAATCGGCAAAAGATTCGGCATCTGTCATTTCGTCTGTTGCATCTCCACGTCCTGAACAAAAAGGAACTTTAATGTTTACACCTGCCTCTTCAGCTGCCTTCTCAACAGAAGCACTTCCGCCTAAAACGATCAGGTCAGCAATACTTACTTTTTTTGATAAAGAAGCCTGAATCTCTGTTAACTTGTTGAGTACTTTTTGTAAACGGTCTGGTTCATTACCTATCCAGCCTTTTTGAGGAGCCAAACGAATTCGTGCACCATTTGCTCCACCTCTATAGTCGGATCTCCGAAAAGTTCGGGCGCTGTCCCAGGCACTATTGATCAATTCAGTTCTCGTCAGGCCACAGTTCATCAATTTGTCTTTTAGTTCATCAACTTCAGCATCACTCAATGTATAATCAACAGTAGGAATGGGGTCTTGCCAAATCAAATCTTCATTAGGTACATCTGCACCAAGGTAACGGGTTTTAGGACCTAAATCACGGTGTGTCAATTTAAACCAAGCTCTTGCAAAAACTTCTGAAAGATACTCATGGTCTTGGTGAAACCGTTCTGAAATTTTACGGTAGGCAGGGTCTTTTTTCATGGCCATGTCTGCATCAGTCATTATGGGGTTGTTGCGTTTGTTCGGAATATGAGCGTCCATGGGCTTGTCTTCTTCTTTGATATTGATTGGCTCCCACTGCCAGGCTCCGGCCGGACTTTTCTTTAGCTCCCAGTCATAATTGAATAATAAATGAAAATATCCACGATCCCATTTGGTAGGATGTGTTGTCCATGCACCTTCTAATCCACTACTAACCGTATCTTCTGCGTTCCCTTTTCCTTTTGGGTTTGTCCAACCAAGTCCTTGCTCAAATATTTTAGCTGCTGCCGGTTCTTCTCCTAAAACAGTTGCATCACCATTACCGTGACATTTACCTACAGTATGACCACCAGCTGTAAGTGCTACTGTTTCTTCGTCATTCATAGCCATTCGCTTAAAGGTCATACGAACATCTTGAGCAGTTCGCAAAGGGTCTGGATTGCTATCAACACCTTCCGGGTTTACATAGATCAAACCCATTTGAACAGCAGCCAAAGGGTTTTCAAGAGATTCTCGGTCTGTATCATTTTCATATCTGTTATGAGTTTCTGCCAGCCACTCTTTTTCAGAACCCCAATAAACATCTTTCTCGGGGTGCCAAATATCTTCGCGGCCACCTGCAAAACCAAAAGTTTTTAATCCCATTGATTCATAGGCCATGGTGCCTGCAAGGATAATCAAATCCGCCCAGGAAATTATATTACCGTATTTTTTCTTAATGGGCCATAATAATCTCCGCGCTTTATCCAGATTAACGTTGTCTGGCCAGCTATTGAGCGGAGCAAATCGTTGATTTCCGGTATTACTTCCACCACGTCCATCAGCAATTCTGTAAGTTCCGGCAGAATGCCATGCCAATCGGATCATCAAGCCTCCATAATGCCCCCAATCTGCAGGCCACCATTCCTGGCTGTCTGTCATCAATGTTTTTAAGTCATTTTTGAGAGCGTCAAGATCTAATTTCCTGAACTCTTCAGCATAATTGAAATCCATGCCCAGTGGATTGGTTTTGGTATCATGTTGATGTAAGATGTCTAAATTCAGGGTCTTAGGCCACCAATCCATGATATTATTATTCGTTACCGTGTTTGCTCCATGCATAACCGGGCATTTTTCTTTTTTTGGATTGTTCATGTCTTTTGTCGTTTAATAATTGATTCAAGTATGTTTTACTTAAGTGAATTTCACCTTGCTGCCAACGAGTTTAAATATGTCAAGTTGCGAGTTTGAAATCGCCATTTTCCATAGCTTGTTATTTTTTATTTAAAAGTACTAAAATATTTCTATTTAAAAGAATTAAGCAATTTGTTATATGCGGTGTTGTAATTTAGCAGCTTTTCATCCCAATTATTTATCCGTTTCAATTAGTTTTCCGTTTCAACTTTCAAATCCGTTATGATTAAAAAAAGTCGAGAATGTTTTCTGGTTTGTTATAATTTATCTGATTTAATTTCCGCTGAACGGAGTTCCGAAGATGTCAACTGCAAGTTCTGCCCAAACAAGAAGTAGGACTATAAGAAGCGCTGCACAGATAGCGATTCGGTACTTGATTTTTTTCACCTATCTAATTACAAACTCACATATTAGAACAGTTCCGAGTAATAGAGCTCCTGCGACAACAAAATCGGACAGAGTCCAATTTACTTCATCTGTGAACTGCATAGCCATTAAAGGTATAAGCAATAGAATTACTAAAGTGATTACGATGATGATAAGTCTTTTATTCTGCACAATCATAAATGTTTTTTAAGTCTAATTCTTAAATCCAACAGCTCAATATCCTGTTAAATGCAACGGTTTTTTTACCATGGAAGATTGTGCTGCTTTACTTCATTTAGATAAAATTCCTCCAACTTTTCAACAAGTTCCCTAGAAATCGGGTTGTTTACGCTTTCTACATTACTTGTTAACTGCGCTATATTTACATTTCCTGGTATAACTGTAGAGACAGCATCATATGCCAAACAAAACGAAATTGCTTTTTGTGCAAGATCATCTTTTGCTTGGATAATTTCCTTTACGCTATTTACCAGATGCGCTCTGGTTTGAATATCCTGTCTGGACCAGCGGCTTCTGATGTCATTAAAGGTGCTTTCAGCATTATATTTTCCCGACAACCAACCTGAATCGAGAGGGATTTTAACGATTATCCCAACCTCTTTTTCTATTGCCATTGCAAATGCTCGTGAGGTATCCTGGCGTAGAATATTGAAAAACGCTTCAATCACTTTAGCATTTGTGGTATTCATAAGCAGCTTCATATCTCCATAAGTATCCAAAGATGCTCCATATGCTTTTATTTTGCCCTCTTCAATTAATCGTTCAAGAATCTCGTAATGGTCGTTTTTATTACCATCCAGATACTCAACAGGCGGATTATGGATAATGAGCGAGTCAACATAATCAACTTGTAATCTTTTAAGGCTGCCCTCCAAAGATTCCCTAATATAATCTGAATTAAAATTAGTGATTCCTGAATCAGTATGTCCGAATTTTGTATTGATTACAATTTTACTTCTGTCAACACCCTTAAGCGCTTTACCAAGCCTGTCTTCGCCCGTTCCATGTCCGTAATTTGGTGCTGTATCAAAAAAATTGATTCCGTATTCCAATGATTTCTTAACGAGTTCCACAGCTTCCTTTTCTGACATACTTTTCCATCCCGAATTATTTCCCAACTGCCATGCGCCAAGTCCAATTTCAGAAACCAGTGCTGTGTCTTTGATGTATCTATTATATTTCATATTGTAATTAATTATTATTTTATTAAATGTGATAAGTAGGTTGTTATTCTGTTTTGAAAAAAGTCATTTAAAATTTCTTGAATTCAGACTCCGTCAATTGAATGTTGCCCAACGGTTTTGTATTAAGATTTGTGCGACGTAAAAATCGGAGATTTTTAGGACATAGCAAATCGTTAGTTGAATCTTTGTTGGTTTGTTATTTAGTTTAAATGTAAGCATAAATTTTAGGAGGTGTTGGGCAATGTTTTTTAATTTGCATATAATTTTCTGCGTCCTAACTTTATTAAAGATTCATAATTTTCAGTTACAATTGGTGTCAGTTCTGTGAAATCGTCAATTGCTTTATCAAATCTTTCAGGTTGTGTTAACTCCCATTCTCTTGGAATACTTTGTCTTTCGGGTCCAGCACTAAATGTATGTTTTGATACTAAGTTATTAAGTTTTATGAAATTTTGTCTTAGTTCGGATTTTAATCCTTCTAAATCAGAATCAATAAACTCAAATTCAGGTAGTTCACATTCAATTATAAATTTATATATATCTTGATAAATTTTATCAGGAAACGAACCGTTCACAAATTCGTTTTGCTTAATGAAAAACATTAAATTTTGGCTATTTAAAAGCTCATTTAACCTTTCAAAAGTTTTTCTATCAAGAACTAGATATTTAGATTGAGTTATTATTGTACCTTGACTCAGCTTAACTTTTTCATACCAATTATCTCTATGTCTTTTTAACTCTGGTAATGTATATTTTTTACCTTTTGGATGATCTGGATTATATTGCATAACATCTGAGTGACAATCAAAACATAAAGGCAAACAGTTGTCAAAAGAATCTTCTCCATCATCTTTTCTCTGTTTAATATGATGAAGTTCTATTTTTGTTCCACAAAATTTGTGACATAAACAACAATGTCTTCCACAAGCTATCAAAGCATCCTCGGTAATTGTTTTATTAAATCCCATAGTTTTATTATAATGTTTCGTCCTGAAATATGGCTATAGGTTAAATTAATTTACGCTGATAATTTGTATACCATATTTGGTGTTTTAAAGTCTAAAGATTAAGTGTAATCTTATTTCATTGTATAATTTTATTGCGTTTTTTGCAACTTCTTTAGCATCAGCAGCAGCAGCAGAAGGAATGTCTGACTTTATTCGACTACCTCCCAAGATTCATTGGTAAAAGGTTGATAATAGCGCATATAAGGAATAAAAGCTGTAAATTCTTGTGCCATTTCAAACGGCCGGATTTCGTGTCCACCTCCATAGGTGTTTTTTCCAACTAAAGTAGCGCGTTTATGTCCTTGTAAAGAAAAACTAAACATTTCTGCTGCTGAAAACGAGTGATCACCTGTTAAAATATAAAGAGGTATGTTTTTAAGTCTTTCTAAGGTGGCTGAAGGAACAATAAAATTATCAGGGTCAGATGAATTAATTCTCACATCGGCCAAAGTCGACCAAGCTTCTCTTTTTTTATCAATGAAAAAAGTAAGGATGGTGTCATAATTATTTTTTTAGTTCAAAATCAAAAACAATCAGCAATTGATAATTTTCAATGATTCATTACTCATCATTAATGAGCCTGCGTTAGGGATTAAACGGTTTGTTTGAGCTCTTTTTGTGGTTTTTTAAAACCATAAAAAAGCGAGTAGTGCAAGCCCGACCCTTTGGGTAACGCCATAAAAGTTAATTTAGAAAATGGTCATTAAAAGGGAGGAAGGATAATAATTAAACGAATAAATATTTAATAAAACCAACAACAACAACTAACAACAAATTTGTATATTGCAGGCGCTTTAAAACAGTTTCCTTTGAATAATTCATTCGATAAATATCAAAAAAGAAGATTGCGTTCTTCATACCTTTCGGTCATCGTAAGCATTGCTTTGGTGTTATTTTTAGTGGGCCTTTTAGGGCTTATTGTATTGAAAACCAATAGTATTACAAAACATTTTAAAGAAAAAGTGGCCATTACGGTATTTTTAAATGACAATGCCAAAAACAGTGATGTGGAAACGTTAAAGGCCGAATTAAAAAAAGAGGAATACACAAAATCTGTGACCTATATTTCAAAAGAGGAAGCCGCTAAAATATACAGTGAAGACATAGGCGAGAATTTTTTGGAATTTTTGGGTGAAAATCCGCTGAAAAACGCCATTGATATTTTGTTAAAATCGGAATTTGTAACGCCGGAAAAAATGGCTGAAATAGAAAAGACTTTGGTGATTAGAAGCATTGTTTCAGAAGTTACTTACGACAAACCGCTGATTGAATTGCTCTCGAAAAATATAAACCGATTAAGTTTCTGGATGCTGCTGTTTAGCGCCCTGTTTACCTTAATTGCGGTTGTTTTAATTAATGGTTCTATCCGGCTTTCAGTATATTCAAAACGTTTCACCATAAAAACAATGCAAATGGTGGGTGCCACAAAAGGTTTTATCAGAAATCCGTTTATTTGGCAAAGCGTAAAATTAGGTATTATTGGCGCATTGGTTTCTATTGTTGGCTTAATTATTTTTATTTCCTATTTAAACAAAAATATTCCTGAATTGGAACTGTTTACCGATGTAAATATACTGGCCGTGGTGTTTTTTGGGATTATCGGACTGGGAATTCTAATTACCTGGCTAAGCACATTTTTTGCAACCCAACGATTTTTAAACCTAAGAAGCGACGAACTTTATTATTGATGAAATAGATTGGAAAAAAATATTCCCTCAAAATTAAAGTCAAGGTTGTTTTAGTCAGCGTAAAATTTATGAGAACTTGTTGAACCAAAAAAACTTCAAAATGAAGAAAAAAAATAAAGAAATTAAAAGCGAATTCCTTTTTGGAAAAAGGAATTATGCAATCATGTTAATCGGTCTTGCCTTTATTGGGCTCGGATTTATTTTAATGGCAGGCGGCGGAAGCGACAATCCTGAAATTTTTAATGCAGATATCTATAATTTTAGAAGAATTCGTTTAGCGCCAACATTAGTGCTTATTGGCTTGGGTATTGAAATTTATGCCATAATGAGCAAACCTAAAAAATAATAATGAATTATATTGAAGTTATTATTTTAGCCATTATTGAAGGAATTACAGAATATTTACCGGTTTCATCAACCGGCCATTTAATTATTGCATCGTCCTTTTGTGGTATTGCCGGCGATGATTTTACCAAATTATTTACCATTGTTATTCAGTTGGGCGCCATTTTGGCGGTGTTGGCTTTATATTGGAAACGTTTTTTTCAGAGTGTCGATTTTTATTTAAAATTATTTGTGGCAGTTTTGCCTGCTGTTTTCTTCGGATTGCTTTTGAACGATTATATAGATGTTTGGTTGGAAAGCCCAATAATTGTTGCGGTTAGCTTAATTTTGGGTGGATTTATTTTAGTAAAAGTTGATGATTGGTTTAAATCAAATGAAGTTTTTGATCCAAACCAACCTTATATTCATACTGAAATTGGTTATGCCACCGCGCTTAAAATTGGATTTTTTCAGTGCCTTGCCATGATTCCGGGAACTTCCAGAAGTGGTGCCTCAATAATAGGGGGGATGACACAAAAACTAAATCGGAGAACGGCAGCCGAATTCTCATTTTTTCTTGCCGTGCCAACGATGTTTGGCGCAACAGCAAAAAAACTGTTCGATTATTACAATAACGGATTTGTTTTAAGCAATAGCCAAATTAACTATTTATTGCTGGGAAATGTAATTTCTTTTTTCGTGGCCTTGCTTGCCATCAAATTTTTTATAGACTATTTAAGCAAAAACGGATTTAAATTGTTTGGTTATTACCGAATTGTATTGGGCGTTGCTTTATTACTGATTCATTATTTTGTCATGCCATTAACTGTTATTTAATGTTAACTGTTGAAGATTTTAAAAACGGTCAGGTGTTGTTAATCGACAAACCTTTAAACTGGACTTCCTTTCAGGTGGTCAATAAATTGCGTTGGCACATTCGACAAAAATTTGGCCTCAAAAAAATAAAGGTTGGCCATGCCGGCACTTTAGATCCCTTGGCAACAGGTTTGTTAATTATTTGTACAGGAAAATTCACCAAAAAAATTGATGAATATCAGGGGCAAATTAAAGAATATACAGGTGAAATTACATTGGGAGCAACCACCCCAAGCTACGACTTAGAAACTGAAGTTGATGAAACCTTTCCTGTTGCGCATATCACAAATGAATTAATTTATAAAACTACCGAACAATTTATTGGGGAAATTAATCAAATTCCACCCATTTTTTCTGCCATAAAAATGGAGGGTGTACGTTTATATAATCTTGCCCGTGAAGGAAAAACTGCCGAAATAAAATCACGGAAAATAACCATTGAAACTTTTGAAATTACCAATATCGATTTGCCAAAAATTCAATTTAGAGTTGTGTGCAGCAAAGGAACATATATTCGTTCTCTGGCCTACGATTTTGGCAAAGCCTTAAATTCCGGCGGACATTTATCGGCCTTACGGCGCACTAAAATAGGAGATTTCAGCGTTAATGATTCCGTTGAAGTGCCCGATTTTATAGCCAATTTATAATCTATCATCTTATGCAAAAGGCATTTTTTATTTCGCTGCTGCTTATTTCTATGGCAACCTACTCCCAAAAAAAGATCCATTATAATTTCATTTTAAATGTCACATTCATGGCAAATGAAAATTTTGGAAATTATGATGAGTATGAAGATGATACAGATTGGGATATTATTGTGCCACGCGCATTATTGCTTCGTAATGGGTTTGATGTAACGCTGAATAATTTTGTGACGCTCGGATTAAATCTGGGCCTTGATTGGCATCAGGATTTAGAAGTGTTGGCCATTCCATATTATATTGATTCAAAATTTACCATTTTTAAAGGTGGCAATAAAAAACTTTATATTGGCGGAGGTATTGGAAAATTAGTTAAACTAGGCAAAGCCTTCGAACGTGGCAAGTATTATAAGACTGGTTTAGGATACCAGGTCGCCATGGATGAAACACATCATTTTATTTTTAATATAGATTTTCACCAAAAAAAAATTGAAGGTTTTGAACATGAAAGGTTAAACAGCCTTTCTTTTGGTATGGGAATGAGTTTTTTATAAAAATCGTCCCAGCCAGCTATCCATAATATTAATTTCCCAGCCAAATTCCAATTCTTCTTTTAGGTTGATCATGGAATTAAACACCATCGTATTTTGTGAAACTCCTTTGGCCTTAATCATTTTTTTAAAATCGGGAAGTGTTTTGTACTGCACAAATTCACCTTGTTTGAAACACACATTAATCCTGTCCATTAAAATAAGTTCATAACTGCTTTCAAGTGATTGAATAAAGTTAGCCAATTGATCCTGGGCTTCCAAACTTAAGCTTTGTTCTGTGTCGTTGGCGGTAATAATGATAAAATGTTCGTATTTTATGACGTATGCCGCTGAAATTGGATCATTTTCATTTTCCCATTCCGTTAAAAATTGTTCAATTTTAGCGTTTATTTCTGGAAGTTCCTGTGGGTAAAATTTTCTGCTTGCCGGAAACACCCAAATTTTTGCGGTTTCTGGAATGCTGTTGAAATCTGTAATCATTCTTTTTATTTAGGCCGCAAAGGTATTCAAAATAAATCGGAAACCTTTAGGAAGCTTTCAATAAGCTTAGGAGTTCATCCTGCGTGTTGTTGCCTTTGTCCTTATTGTACCAAATTTGTAGGTTCTTTTTAAAATCTTCATCCAAACTTCCGTTTTGGGCTTTATAGTCCACCACCATTTTTGACGCAATAGAAGGTCTTGGTCCCCAGGAATCAATTGCATGATTGTCCTGATCTAAAATAAGCACTTTAGGAATGGATTTACTTCCGTTTGTTAAATATTGGTTCATCAAATCCTCATTTTCATCGCGCAATACGATTTTAAAATCAATTTTGTCTGATGCTTCTGCTACTTTATTGATAATGGGTAATATTTGGGCAGCATCGCCGCACCAGCCTTCAGCAATCACCAAAAATGTAAAACCTTTGTTTAAATTGTCCAGAGAATTTTGGGTTTCTTCAGATATTTTCAATGTTTTATCCAATCTGTCCATTCTTTTGTCATTCAAAATACTGAAAGCCAGGTGTTCTTCAGATTGGTCTAATCCGGTAGATTTTGCTGCTGATATTAAATCTTTGATTAAATGTCTATAGACGGAGTAGGAAATTGTTTTGTTTAAACTATTTTTTATTAGTGAGTTATTCATTTATTTAGTAAATTTAAAATCATTTTTGTGGCATTTGAGATTTTATCTTACATCATTTAAGCATTTATTAAATCTCCAATGCAAAGTTAGTATTAGATTTTGGTAACAAAGGTAACAAAGGTAACAAAGGTAACATTGGTGACAATAATTAAAGATAAAAATATCTTTTATTCGTTATATTATGATTTATGTCATATTTTACCTAGTTTTGTAATGTTACATTTGCTACATATTTATTAACAATTAACCATAATATTATGAAAAAAATCAATTTAACCTTCTCACTTTTAGCAGTATTGGCACTTTTCATGGTGTCATGCAGCGGAGGAGAAAAAAAACAGGAAGTCACTGAAACTAAAACTGAAATGGCACCTGAAGGGAAGGGCCAATCAGCAGTTATTGATGATGTTTCAGCAGCAAATGCTTTACAGGTTGCAAAATCGTTAGACGATTTCAAAACCTTGGTAGCTGCAATTGAAGCTGCCGGTGTTGAGGATGCTGTAGTAAATGTTGGACCATTGACAATTTTTGCACCTGTTAATGCAGCGTTTGATAAACTTCCTGCAGGAACATTGGATGATTTATTAAAACCTGAAAATAAAAGCAAACTGGCTTTTATTCTAGTTAATCATGTGGCTCCGGCAAATTATCCTGATTCACAACTTAAAAAGGAAGCAAAAAAAGGTAGAAAATTATATATGGCTTCTGGAAAATATTTACTTGTTGAGGATAAAGAAGACGGTATCTATGTTGGCGGAACAAAAATATTAAAATCTGTTAAAGTAAGCAATGGCTGGATTCACGTAATTGACAACGTATTGGTACCGGCCGAATAATTTTTAAACGAAAACTAAAAAAATAGAATAGTCGGGATTTCTTATTGAAAACTTAAATTGGGCTATTTCACAGGATCTTAATTAAACTAAATTTTACAGATGAAATTAAAAATAATAGTATTAGCAATATTTGCAGCCTTAATAACAAGTTGTGGAGGTGATGGAAAAAAGGAGGAAAAAGTTTCAGCGCCTGTTGAAGAACAAAAGGAAACTGTTGAGGAAACCGATCCAATGAAAAATAAAGGCATTGGACCTGTTACCAGTATTACGCTTGGTGAAATTGACCAAAAAATGGCCGATGAAGGAAAGGCAATATTCAACTTGAAGTGTACTGCCTGCCATAAAATTAGCAAAAGACTTATTGGACCGTCATTGGTTGGAGTGACTACAAGACGATCTCCTGAATGGATTATGAATATGATCCTAAATCCAGAAGTAATGGTGGCAAAAGACCCAATAGCTAAAAAGTTACTGGCTGAATATATTGCACCAATGGCAAACCAGAATTTAACAGAAACAGAAGCAAGACAGGTATTGGAATACTTTAGGACCAAAACTTCCTTAGAAAAGGATGAATAACATTAAAATACAATTAACAAACAAATATAAACATATGAAAACAATTTTTAAATCTTTGCTTGCAATTATGGTACTTTCGATGGTACTGGGCAGTTGTGGAAAAGGAGACTCAAAGAAAAACGGTGCATTGTCTGGCAATGCCGCTGAAAGAGTATATGTTGCTCCAGGTGAATATGATGAATTCTATGCTTTTGTATCAGGAGGATTCAGTGGCCAATTGTCAGTTTATGGACTTCCTTCAGGACGATTATTTAAAGTGATTCCTGTTTTTTCAGTAGATGCTGAAAAAGCCTATGGATTTAACGAAGAAACAAAACCAATGTTGAACACTTCTCACGGATTTATTCCTTGGGGAGACTCACACCATCCGGATATTTCTCAAACAGGTGGTGTTTTGGACGGCCGTTGGGTATTTATCAATGAAAACAATACGCCTCGTATTGCGAAAATTGATTTGACAACCTTTGAGACAACAGAAATTCTTGAAATTCCTAACTCAGCAGGGAACCATAGTTCCTCATTTGTTACTGAAAATACAGAATATGTTGTGGCGGGTACGCGTTTTAGTATTCCTTTTCCTCAAAGAGACATGCCTATTAAAGAGTTTAAAGGAAACTTTAAAGGAGCTTTAACTTTTATTAAAGTTGATCCTAAAGATGGTACTATGGATATTAAATTCCAATTAATGATGCCAGGTTTTGACTATGATTTATCACATCCTGGTAGAGGTGATTCACATGGCTGGTTTTTCTTTACCACCTATAATACCGAAGAAGCAAATTCATTGTTAGAAGTAAATGCCTCTCAAAATGATAAAGATTTTATTGCAGCCGTCAATTGGAAAAAAATTGAAGAATATGTAAATAACGGAGGCGGTACCAAAATGCCAGCCAAATATGCACACAATGTTTATAGTGATGAAGTTCATTCGGCAACATCAACGATGCGAGATGAAGTGTTAATCGTGAACCCAAGTGAAGTTCCCGGCGCTATCTACTTTATGCCAACACCAAAATCACCTCATGGTTGTGATGTTGATCCTTCCGGAGAATACATTGTAGGAAATGGTAAATTGTCTGCTGATTTAACCGTGCACTCATTCAGTAAACTGATTAAAGCTATTGAAGAGAAAAAATTTGACGGAGATGCTTACGGCATTCCAATTTTACAGTTTGAAGCAACTTTAGCAGGTGTGGTTAAATCACCAGGTTTAGGACCACTACATACTGAATTTGATGGAAAGGGAAATGCTTATACAACATTCTTTATTTCTTCTGAAGTGGTAAAATGGAAACTGGGCACCTGGGAAGTTCTTGATAGAAAATCAACCTATTATTCGCCTGGTCACTTAATGATTCCTGGAGGAAATTCCGGAAAACCTTTCGGAAAATATGCGTTGGTAATGAACAAAATTACAAAAGACCGTTATTTACCAACAGGTCCAGAGGTAACTCAATCTGCGCAATTGTTCGATATTACCGGCGAAAAAATGGTGTTGTTATCAGATTTTCCAACCATTGGTGAACCTCATTATGCAGCTGGAATCCCAGCTAGTTTAATCATGTCTAAATCGAAAAAAATATACAAATTAGAAGAAAATAAACACCCGTTTGCTACCAAGTCTCAATCCACTGCAAAAGTGATAAGAAAAGGTAATGAGGTGCATATTTACATGACCATGATCCGTTCACACTTTGCGCCAGATAATATTGAAGGAGTGCAGGTTGGTGATAAAGTATTTTTCCATATAACGAACCTTGAGCAGGACTATGATGTTCCTCATGGTTTTGCAATGATTGGTGCTCAAACTTCTGAGTTGTTGATTATGCCGGGTCAAACGGAAACCAGTATCTGGGAGCCTAAGCAAGTTGGCGTATGGCCATTTTACTGTACAGATTTCTGTTCAGCCTTACACCAGGAAATGCAGGGTTATATAAGGGTATCTCCAAAAGGTTCCAATGTGCCTATATCATTTACCTTGGATGGTGATGCTTTAGATGCAGAATAATGCTGCTTTCATAAAATGAAACTTTAAAAAATTTATATAAGCGGGCATTATTTCAAAATTTTGCCCGCTTTAAATAAAGCTCTAATGAAAAAATTTACTTGCTGTATCCACGAATCTTCGCCGTAACTTTTTGTGATCATTATTTGTGAATTGTTAAAATCACAGTTCGTAAATTCCGTTTACTTATAATAGGATATTTTGTTAAGAATGTGTCAGCTATTTTGCCACATTTAATAGAAGCAATAATTTTTAAAATGATGAGAAAATCTAAAATATTAATGATAGTAGGCTCCCTGCTATTACTTGGACTGTTTGTATTTCCTCTATGGAATATAACACTTGAAGCACCTCAATATCCAATTCCCTTAGGGATGGATATACATATCAATAAATTTAAGGATACCAATGAATTTGATATCAAAAACATCAATTTAATGAACCACTACGTGGGGATGCAATCTATTCCGGAAACCATTCCCGAGTTCAAAATATTTCCCATAGCCATTGGTGTCATGGTGGTTTTAGGGGTGATTATCGGATTTTTCGGAAACCATAAATTATTTTTGGCCTGGTTTGTTTTAATGTTAATTTTAGGCACAGTCGGTATGTATGATTTTTATATGTGGGAATATGATTACGGACATAATTTAAATCCAAAGGCAATTATGAATTTTCAAAATCCTGATGGATCCGTGATGACCTTTCAACCACCGCTTTTCGGCACAAAGAATATTCTTAATTTTACGGCACATTCTTATCCCAGAACAGGAGCCTATTTTTTGTTTGGGGGAATGTTATTGACCTTTATTGCCTTTTTTGTCGGTAAAAAAGAAGCTAAAGAATAAGTATTTTTATTGTTGTTTAATATTAAAACGAGTGTAGACATTTATACTCGTTTTAATATTAAATTAAATAATAATCATGACATATCAATTAACCAATAGATTATAAATTGAATGGTCGATTTCTCACTATTCGATATTTAATACTAAAATCTATTTAATGTATATTTGAGAACTATCAAAATCAAAAAAATAATGAAACGAGCATAACAAATTTTGATACACGAAGAAATGATTAATGGCGAACAGCAGCTGTTACCGCTAAAAAATAAAATTTAAACAGATGAAACGAGCGAAACAAATTTTAATATACATTGGAATTTTTAGTAGCGAACAGCATCTGTTACCGTTAAAAAAATAATATTAAAAACAGATGAAAACTAAATTCCTCAAACTATTTCTTGGGACCATCGTTTTGTTGCTTACAATTTCTTGTAAAGTAGCACCTGAAGCCATTGAATATGGTAAAGACCAATGCGCTTTTTGTAAAATGAATATTGTGGATAAAACGCATGCTGCGCAATTTGTGACCACCAAAGGTAAGCAGTTCAAATTTGACGCCATTGAGTGCATGATTAATTATATAGGCCAAAACAGTGAAGAGAATATTGCACTGTTATTGGTTGCGGATTTCGGAAATCCGGGAGAAATGACCGATGCTGAAACAGCCACTTATTTAATTAGCACTGCAATAAAAAGTCCGATGGGCGCATATCTTTCTGCCTTTTCAGAAAAAAAAACTGCTAAAGATGTTCAGCAAAAAAACTCAGGGGAAATTTATACTTGGGAAACTGTAAAACAAAAACTTTCCGATAAATAATGAAGTATAAAATCCTTTTATTTTTATTTTTCATTTCTGTAGCCGTTGCTGCAAAACAAATTGTGGTTTGCGAAGATTGTGGCATTAAAAGCATTAAAGAAGCCGTCAGAATTGCAAATGATGGCGATGAGATATTTATTAAAAAAGGCATATATAAAGAGCAAAACATCACCATCCATAAATCCATATCATTAATCGGCGAAAAAGGAGCCATTATTGACGGAGAATATAAAGGAGGTGGGTTGATATTTGAAGCAAATAATTTTAAGATTAAAGGCATAAAAATTATTAATATAAGCACAAGTTATACCGTTGAATATGCTGCTATAAAAGTGGTTAAAGTCGACGGTTTTATCATAGATGGTTGTATTTTAGAAGATGTTTTCTTTGGGATTTTAATTGAAAAATCAAAAGGGGGAATTATTCGAAACAATAAAATCTCCAGTAACCGTAAAGGCGAAGCCGGTTCAGGAAACGGCATTCATATTTGGAGTGGTGATAAAATGGAGGTCTACAACAATGAAATGTGGGGACTGCGCGACGGCATTTACTTCGAATTTGTTAAAAACAGTACGATATATAAAAATTTCAGCCATAACAATATCCGTTATGGGCTACATTTTATGTTTTCAAACAACAATGTGTATCACCACAATGAGTTTAGAAATAACGGAGCCGGCGTTGCGGTCATGTTTTCTAAATTTATCGTCATGCACCATAATAAATTTAGGCTTAATTGGGGATCTGCTTCCTATGGTTTGCTGTTAAAAGAAATTTACGATGCCGAAATTTATGATAATTTGTTTGAACAAAATACCATAGGCCTCAATGCGGAAGGTTCTACCCGCATTAATTATATAAACAATACTTTTTTGCGAAATGGCTGGGCAATTAAAATTGCGGGAGCCTGTTATGCAAACATTTTTCTGCATAACGACTTTATGAGCAATTCGTTAGATTTATCTTATAATTCTAATGTAAACGACAACAAGTTCGACAATAATTATTGGAGCGAATATAACGGATATGATTTAGATAAAAATGGCATTGGCGATGTGCCATACAGACCTGTAAAACTTTTTTCCTATATTGTGAATAAAACACCTCAAGCCTTGGTATTACTGAGAAGTTTGTTTGTTGATATTGTCAATTTTTCAGAAAAAGTTTCACCGGTTTTTACGCCGGACGATTTAATGGACAACAACCCACTAATGAAAAGAATAAATGATTGAATTTAAGAATTTACACAAACAATTTGGAAAATTAGTCGTTTTGGACGGCTTGGACCTCGAAATTAGTAAAGGAGGAATATTTGCCATACTTGGTCCAAACGGCTCTGGAAAAACCACCTTAATTAAATGTTTGCTTGGGATGGTGATCCCAAATAAAGGCGAAATAATTTTCGACAAAAAAAGTGTTTTACGGCAGTGGGAATATCGCAATAACTTAAATTATTTACCGCAAATAGCCAATTTTCCTCCAAACTTAACGGTAATTGAGCTGATAAATATGGTTAAAAATCTTCGACCAAAAGGCGCCAATGATGAAGAACTCATTGAACTTTTTGGATTGAAAAACTTTTTGGACAAAAAACTCGGAAATTTATCGGGCGGAACAAAACAAAAAGTAAACGTAGTGCTGACATTTATGTTTGACAGTGAATTAATTATTTTGGATGAACCTACAAATGGTTTGGATCCAATTGCGCTCATTCATTTAAAAGAAATTATTCAGAAAGAAAAAGACAAAGGAAAAACCATCTTAATCACCACGCATATTATGAGTTTTGTTGATGAAGTGGCTGATGAAATTGTTTTTTTGCTCGACGGTAAAATTTATTTTAAAGGAACCATTGACACCTTGAAAAAGCAAACGAACAATGATAATTTAGAACATGCAATCGCCAATTTAATAGCCAAACAAGATGCTTAAAATATTAAAATACAGTTTTTATGATTTAATGCGCAGCCGTTGGAGTTATGTGTACTTTTTGTTTTATTTGATATTGGGTTTTGTATTGTTATTTCTGAATAACGACGTGGATAAAGCCGTAATCACCTTAATGAATATCATCATTGTTTTAACGCCTTTAATAGGCACTATTTTTGGCGTAATGTACTATTACGATTCAAAGGAATTTACAGAGTTGTTATTGGCACAACCCATAAACCGTAAAAAAATATTTATGGGACAATACTTGGGAATTTCAATTTCTTTGACCCTAAGTTTGCTTTTGGGATTGGGAATACCTTTTGTTTTGTATGGATTATTTAAATCGGCGGCTATTTTTAATTTTAGCCTGTTGTTAGTTGTAGGCTCTTTTTTGAATTTTATTTTTGTCGCTTTGTCTTATAACATTGCACTTTCTACCGAAAATAAAATCAAGGGATTTGGCTACGCCATTTTAATGTGGTTGTTTTTGGCCGTCATTTACGATGGGATTTTTCTAATATCATTGGTACTTTTAAATGAGTATCCGTTAGATAAATTTTCATTGGTGGCAACGATGTTCAATCCGATTGATTTATCGCGGATTTTAATTTTGTTAAAGCTGGATATTTCTGCACTATTGGGTTATACGGGCGCTGTATTCCGTAAATTTTTTGGAACAAATTTTGGTATGTTGATTTCCATGGGTGTTTTAGTGCTGTGGGTAATTTTACCCGTTTTCAGAATGAACTTAAAGCTTCGGAAAAAAGATTTTTAGATTTTTTTTCAATTTCTGATATGATTTTATTTTGAGGGTTTTTAACCAATATTATTGGTTAAAAACCCTTTTTTATGAGGGTTCCTTTTACCAGTATTCTTATCTTTGAAAGGAAAATTAAATGATTAGTCAGTAATTGATGAAGAACTACAAACCAAAAAACAGATTATCGGCAGAAGTATATATCAATGGTGTTTTGAGAGGTGATAGGGTACTGCTTTCAAGGGCGATTACTGTGATAGAAAGTAATTTGGAAAGCGATAAAAATCTGGCCAAAGAAATTGTTCAAAACATATTGCCTAACTCCGGAAATTCAATTAGAATAGGAATAACAGGTGTCCCCGGTGTGGGTAAAAGCACTTTTATTGAAGTTTTCGGAAAACATTTAATTGAACAAGGACAGAAAGTAGCCATTTTATCTATTGATCCAAGCAGTCAGCGTTCAAAAGGAAGTATTTTGGGTGATAAAACACGGATGGAGGAATTGGCAAATTTAGAAAATGCCTATATTAGACCTTCGGCTTCCGGTGATACACTTGGTGGAGTTGCCAATAAAACAGGTGAAACGATGTTGCTTTGCGAAGCTGCCGGATATGATGTAATTCTAATTGAAACAGTGGGGGTTGGCCAGTCTGAAACTGCTGTTCATGGGATGACAGATTTCTTCTTGCTTTTAATGTTATCTGGTGCCGGAGATGAACTTCAAGGCATTAAAAAAGGAATTATGGAAATGGCGGATATGGTGGTCATTAATAAAGCCGATGGAGATAATGTGCGAAAAAGCGAAATGGCAAGGTTACAGTATCAAAATGCACTGCATATTTTTCCGCAATCTGAATCGGGGTGGAGCCCTGTGGTAAGTACTGCTTCAGCAATTAAAAATATTGGAATAGCGAATGTTTGGGATGAAATCGTTTCATATAGAAAATTGGTTTTAGAAAATGGCTATTTCTATAAAAATAGAAATTATCAGCAGATTCAATGGATGTACAACAATATTAATGAAGAATTGAAACAAATGTTTTATGGTTCAAAGAATATTGCAACTCAGTT
>JAGXIN010000136.1 GCA_024635575.1 Flavobacteriia bacterium | reverse complement strand
TTTTTAAGGCACCGTAATCGTGCGTGTCCAATCCCATATGATGTGAAGTTCCGTGCATGAAATATTTTTTGTAAGCTGGCCAGTCTGGATTTTCATTTTTAACATCAGCTTTATCAATCAATCCTAACCCAATTAATTCAGAAGACATCATTTTTCCCACTTCTTTTTGGTATTCAGCCCAAAGAACTCCAGGAGTCAGCATTTTTGTTGCTGCTTTTTTAACTCTTAAAACAGCGCTGTAAACTGCTTTTTGCCGGTCGGTAAATCGTCCGTTTACCGGAATCGTTCTTGTCATATCGCTTGAATAATTTGCATATTCGGCGCCGACATCCATCAAAAGCATGTCTCCATCCTTACACTCTTTATTGTTATCGATATAATGCAACACACAGGCGCTGTAACCTGAAGCTATAATTGGCGTATAAGCAAAACCATCAGAACGATTTTTTAGAAATTCGTGCATAAACTCGGCTTCAATTTCATATTCCATAATTCCTGGTTTTACGAACGATAAAATTCTGCGGAAGCCTTTTTCGGTAATATCGCAGGCAGTTTGGATAATTTCAATTTCTTCGGGTTCTTTTACGCCGCGAATTTGTTGCAAGATCTGATTGCTTTTTTCCCATTTGTGGGCAGGAAAATCGGCTTTGCATTTTTTAATGAAACGATCTTCTCTTGTTTCCAACTCAACAGACTGTCGGTAATGTTCATTTGTGTTAAAATAAATGGTTTCGGCTTCAGTCATTAAATCGAAAAATACTTTTTCAAATTCCGAAAGCCAGTAAATGGTTTTTATGCCAGAAACTTTTGTTGCTTCTTCTTTAGAATATTTTGCGCCATACCAAATGGCAATATGTTCATTGGTTTCTGTCAAGAACAGGATTTCTCTATGATTTTCATTGATGGCATCAGGGAAAAGTAACAATATACTTTCTTCCTGATCGGCCCCGCTTAAATATAGAATATCGCTGTGCTGTTCGAATGGTAAAGTACTGTCCGCTCCTGTAGTGAAAATGTCATTAGAGTTAAAAACCGCAATCGATTTCGGTTTCATTTGTGCTGTAAACTTCGCTCTGTTTTTAATATAAAGTTTATTATTAATAGGATGGTATTTCATCTGAATATATTTATTTGTTTACTAATGGTTCCGTAGAATACTCAAAAAAATAAATGTTGCTTGATAAAATGTTTTGCTGGGGCATTACATCAATTTAAGTTTTTTGAGCACAAAGGTTCACAAAGTTATGAATTTGAAGCGAAAGTAGGCTTCTATTTTTATGGTTTTTTAATGCGGACCGAAATCAAGAATCATATAAAAGACAGTTTATTTTGAATAGTTTTTTTGTTAATTAAGTTGCAGAAATTCATATTAGGGTAAAAGGTTGACAATCATAAAATTTAGAATAAAGAAAAACTGGCTCAATACGATTAATTGAATTGGTAAAATATGCAGGAATTTACCTGTTTTTTTTAATGACATTTGTCACTTCTGATTTTGCTTTATTGTGTTACTTTTGCTACACATTAAAAAATGAATTTTACTAATATTATGAAAAAATTAATAAACATACTTTATTCTCCAAGAACAACGCTCGGCCTTTTGGTGATATTTGCAATTGCTTTGGGCGTGGCCACTTTCATTGAAAATTCTTATGACACTATTACCGCCAAAATATTGGTTTATAACGCAATATGGTTTGAAGTTTTATTGGTGCTAATGATCATTAATTTTTATGGAAGCGTTAAACGATACAATTTATTTTCATGGAAAAGATTGTCCGGATTTATTTTTCACACTTCTTTTATTGTGATGATTATTGGCGCAGGCATTACGCGATATTATGGATTTGAGGGAAGGATGTCTATTCGCGAAGGAAGTTCAGCTAATTATATATTTAGCGATGAAACTTATTTGAATATTAGAGTAAACGACGGGGAAAAGGAACTTGCTGTTGATAAGAAGTTAACCTTTGGAATGATTACAAATAATTCTTTTGAAGTGGAAGTTGATGCTCCCAAAGAAGGAACCATAGTGATAAAATATAAAGATTATTTTAAAAATGCCATGGAAACTTATACGGAAGCAAAGGAAGGCGGTTTTACAATGTTGTCTTTAATGGTTAATGATGAAGGCGGCCATAAACATGAAATTCAGCTAAAAGATGGAGAGACTACCATGTTACACAATACTGCTGTGTCATTTAATAACAATCAACGCCAAGACGCTGTAAAAATAACGGGGAACCCTGATCAGTTATACATTAGCTATCCAGCCAACATTGTAACAACTGAAATGACGGCTATGACAGCAGGCCTAATATTAAAAGACAGCTTAGCTGATTTTAACAACAAGCTTTTATACCAACCGGAAGGATCCGGAATTGTGATGTCTTTGACTAAAGTAACTAAAAACACGATCGTAAAATATGTTGAAAGTGCCACTAAACAAAATGGTCCTGAGGTTTTGATTTTGGATGTTGCCTATAACGGCAAATCAAAAGAAGTGACAGTTTTAGGAGGGTCAGGATATGTTGAAAACTTTGTGAAAGTTCCTTTAGATGGAATTAATTTGAAACTTGCCTATGGCGCAAAAAAAATCCATTTGCCATTTTCTTTAAAGCTCAATAAATTTGAACTTGACCGATATGCAGGTTCTATGAGTCCATCATCTTACGCCAGTGAAGTCACTTTAATTGACCCACGAAATGACGTCAAATTAAAACATCGAATTTTTATGAACAATGTATTGGATTATGATGGCTATCGATTTTTTCAATCGTCTTATGACCAGGATGAAAAAGGAACAGTGCTATCTGTGAATCATGATTATTGGGGAACCTTGGTTACTTATTTGGGTTATGCCTTAATGATTATAGGCTTTGTTTGGACCCTGTTTAACAAAAATTCAAGGTATTGGGATTTAATGGGTAAAATAAAATTGCTTCGGGAACAAAGAAAAGCCTTAACAATATTGGTTCTAATGCTTGTAAGCTCTTCGGGTCTTTTTGCGCAACTGCAATTGCCACAAAGTCACGAGCACCAAGTGAATTCAAGGCCTGTGAGTGCTGAACATGCTGATAAATTTGGGGAAGTGATCGTTCAAACTTATGAAGGCAGATTTGCGCCGGTGCACACATTGGCTGTTGACGTGATGCATAAAATTTCAAGAAAGGATAAAATTGAAATTCCCGGAAGAGGGAAAATGACTTCCATTCAGGTTTTTTTGGATTTGCCTTTGAATGTAGAATTCTGGAAAAATCAAAAAATTATTTATGTAAGCGAAGCAGCGGTAACTGATATTATAGGCGTTACTGGAAAATATGCGTCGTTCAATCAGTTTTTTGATGAAAAAAGACAATATAGATTACAATCATTTGCTGAAATAGCTTTTAGAAAACCTGATGCTGAACGCAATAAGTTTGACAAGGAAATTATTAAAGTGAATGAGCGCTTGGAAGTATTTATGATGACTTTTCAAGGGAGTATGTTAAATATTTTTCCTGTTCAAAACTCAGAAAATAACAAATGGGTAAGTTGGGATGATAAATTGGCACAACAGGAATTAACGGGCAGCCTGCGTATGATTAACGATGATTTACAATTGCCGGTTTTGAATTATAGCGGTATTATGAAAGCTTATTTTACTGAAGTTGTCAATGCTACTAAAACAGGTAATTATTCGAGAGCAGATAAATTATTGGGCTATATCAAAACCATTCAACGACAAAGTTCAGCCTCGGAAATTATTCCTACGGAAGCAAAAATTAAAAGTGAAATTAGCTATAACAAGTCTAATATATTTATCAACTTAAAGAATGTGTATGCTTTATTAAGTGTATTGCTTTTATTTCTTGCTTTTGTTGACAATCTTCGATCCCAAAAGAGCAAATTATTGACTTGGTCATTGAATATTTGTATTGCAATATTGGCAGTGGCATTTATATACCACACTTATGGAATGGGAATGCGCTGGTACTTATCCGGACACGCACCTTGGAGCAATGGTTATGAAGCCTTAATTCTGGTTTCATGGGCAAGTTTATTGGCTGGTTTCAGCTTTATGCGTTATTCAAAAATTACCTTGGCGGCAACCTCATTATTGGCGTTTTTTACTTTAATGACAGCGAGCCACAGCAGTTATGACCCACAATTGACCAACCTTCAACCTGTATTGAAATCCTTCTGGTTAATTATTCATGTGGCTACCTTAACCATCAGTTATGGATTCTTAGGCCTTGGGTTTGTTTTAGGATTTTTTAATATGGCTATCTATTTATTTAAAACGCCTAAAAACGCAAAACGTCTTTCATTAATTACCAGAGAATTAACCTATATCAACGAAATGAATTTAACGATAGGCCTATTCTTGGCAACGGTTGGTACTTTTCTTGGTGGTGTTTGGGCCAATGAATCTTGGGGCCGCTATTGGGGTTGGGATGCAAAAGAAACTTGGGCATTGGTTATTACCATTGTGTATACCATTATTTTGCACTTAAGATTGGCACCGAAAATTAAAGGTGAATTTATTTTTAATGTGGCTTCTATCTTCGGATTTGGATCTGTATTAATGACCTTTATTGGCGTGAATTATTACTTTACAAAAGGAATGCATTCCTATGGAAGTGGAGAAACTCCAGTATTTCCAATGTGGGCATGGATCTCAATTTTGGTCGTTATAGGTTTAGTTGTGATTGCTGGTTTAAAAGAAAGAAATAATAAAAAGCACAATGCAGAATAATTAGTTAGCATCACTTTTATATAGAAAAACCTTGTTCGATTATTGAACAAGGTTTTTTTGCCATATGATTTAAAAACCGAATTGATTTTGACCTCATTTGTGCAGTAAAATTTGCCATATTTCTAATAAAAATTTCATCTTTTTAGGTTCAGGTTAATAAAGTACGACTTTAATAAAGGGGGCATAAATCAAATCGAAACAACTTGTTAAGGTTATTTTTCCCATTATTTGTATCTTAGTATAAAATTTAGCAACAAAAGTTTAAATTTGTTTAAAACATTCCTTTAAATCTAATATCACTTATGCGAATATCAATCACATCTCTGCTTTTCCTGTTTTTCACAACTTTTATTTTTTCACAAAACAAACCCGCATACAAATTATACAATGCCAATGGAAATAAAGTTTCTTACAAAAAAATGATTAAAAAAATGAAAAAGGCAGATGTTGTTTTATTTGGGGAACACCATACCAATCCCATTGTACATTGGTTACAATTTGAAGTAACTTCAGATTTAAAAACATCAAGAAAATTAACCTTAGGCGCTGAAATGTTTGAAGCCGACAATCAACAGGAACTAAACGATTATTTATCAGGTAAAATCACCCAAAAAGCCTTGGATACCCTTGCCAGGTTGTGGGAAAATTATCCAACAGATTACAAGCCTCTGGTTGATTTTGCAAAGGAAAATAAAATAAAATTCATTGCCACAAATGTACCCAGAAACTTTGCCAGTAATGTTTATAAAAATGGATTTGAAAGTTTAGACTCACTTTCAGCCGTAGAAAAATCTTGGTGTGCGCCGTTACCCATAAAATATGATCCCAATTTACCAGGATATGTAAAAATGATGAAAATGATGGGCGGCCATGGTGGTGAGAATTTACCAAAAGCCCAAGCAATTAAAGATGCCACGATGGCTTATTTTATCCTTAAAAACAGAGAGGATGACAGGTTGTTCATTCATTATAACGGTTCTTATCATTCCGATGATTTTGAAGGAATTTATTGGTATTTGAAACAAGAAAATCCAAACTTAAAAATGGTTACCGTGAGTGTTGTTGAGTCTGAAAATGTAAAAAAGTTTGATAAGGAAAAAAAAGGTAAAGCTGAT
>JAGXIN010000135.1 GCA_024635575.1 Flavobacteriia bacterium | reverse complement strand
GAATTCTTGTGCGTGATATCAGCCGTTAAAACAGTTTCTTTACCGCATTCCTGAAACAGATCATTGAAATAAATAATGACACGCTGCTCCGTTTCGTCAGTGTTTTTCATCCTGATCACGCCAGTAATTAATTGTCCGGATGCTGATTGATGCACATGGGTCAATCCATTAAGTATCACCACCCCGGCATTTGAAGCTTGAAAACTTAAAAATAAGAAAAGAAATATTAGGGATTTTTTCATTTGTAGAAATTTATTTTATGAATAAATATTGGGTTTATGATCAATTTAATTTACAGCAAATTAAGACGTTTCATCAATTCGGGTTTGCTTGACCTGCTTACAGGAACTACATTTTTACCTATTAACAAACTGCTGTCTTCTATATCAACAATTTTTTTTATGTTGATGATAAAAGACCTGTGCACTTTTAAAAATAAATCTTCCGGTAATTTCTCCGCTACTTTTTTCAGGGTTGAATGTACTGTATAATTTTCCTTATCGGTTTTAATCAGAATATAATCGCCTTTTGCCTCAATTAAATTGATGCAGTCAAAATTAATTTTCACCAGACGTTTATAAATATTCACATACAATTCACTTTTGGAGTCATCTTTGGCTGGAATAGCCGGCAAATCCTGAATCTTTTTTTTGGAATTTGAAAACAATTGCGCCTTTTCAACAGCTTTATCTAAACGCACTTGGGTGATTGGTTTCTCCAAATAATCCACAATACAATGGTATTCAAAAGCTTCAATGGCAAAAGTTGTATCAGAGGTGGTTAAAATTACTTTTGGCGGATCTTTTAAAGTTTGCAATAAATCAAAACCATTAAAAGCTGGCATATGAATATCTAAAAAGATAAGATCAACACTATTTTGATTTAAATATTTAAGGGCTTCAATTGGATTGCTGAAACTGGCAACCAAATTTAAATTTTTATTATTCGTAATTAACCTTTCAATAATTACTCTCGCTATTTCTTCATCATCAATATTAATGCAATTCATAAACCCATTTAATTTTCAATTATTTAAACATCCTATTGAAAATACCAACAAATACTGTTTAAAGTTTTAAATTATCTTCATAATTTAGGTGTTTGTCAGGCCTTCAACCGCAAATATATCATTTAAATGCTTAATTTTAGGACAATTCCAATTGCATCAATCATTTTATTTTTTTGGAATGGTGAAATAAAATGTAGATCCTTTTGAAACTTCACTTTCCAGCCAAATTTCACCTCCGTAAAGGTCTAAAACCCTTTTTACAATAGATAGTCCCATTCCGGTAGATTTTTCTTGATATCCAAGTGTGGTAAAGGTGTTAAATATTTTTTCATGGTATTCCTTTGGAATTCCAGGTCCATTGTCTTTAATTGAAAAAGTAAAAAAATCATCAGCCTCTTCAACCCCAATTTCAACCAAACCAACTTCTTTATTGTTGAAATTAACGGCATTGATTATTAAATTCTGAAAAACTTGGCGCAATCTTCTTGCATCGGCTTTTAAAACCGGCAAATTTCCATTTACAACTACGCTAATATTTTTTGGAATATGGATACTTTCTATAATTTTAACCACTTTTTTATTCAGATCAATGGTATTTGATTTTAAACTTGTCGCTCCAATCTCCGAATAATTGATAATGTCTTCTAAAAACTTGTCCATCTTATCAATTTTCTCCTCCATAAGGTTCAAATTGCCAACACTTTCTTCTCCAATTTTTTCTCCGCAATCCTCTTTTATCCAGGATAATAATGCAGAAAGACTTCTAATAGATGATTTTAAATCATGCGAAACCAAATGGGCATAGTCATTTAACTGCTCATTTTGATATTGTAATTTTAGAAGTAGTTGTTCTTTTTGATGCATGATGTTTTAATCTTATGCTTCTACAAATTCATTAAAACACCAGTAATCCAATACCGTTTTAATTGATTCAGAATAATCGACGAATTTTAAAGGTTTCACCAAATATCCAGCAATGCCAAGCTGGTGGCAATCTGATACATCTTTATGATCATTTGACGAGGTTAAAATAACGGTTGGAATATATTTTAAATGATCATTATTTCTGATGATGCTTAAAAATTCAAGACCATTTATTTTAGGCATATTTAAGTCCAGCAAAATAAGATCTGGCAATGATTCATTTTTATATAAGAAATCTAAAGCTTCCTCCCCATTTTTAGCTTCAATTATGTTGTGATGACAAGCCAATTTTGAGATTGTTCTGTTAAATTTCATGATTTCTATCATATCATCTTCAACCAGCAATATGTTTAAACTTTTTCTCATAGTAGTGTTTTAAAATTACATCCTATATTTTAATGTCAATAATTAAAATAATCATCAAAGATCAAAAGATTGTGGCATTTTTATGAAATTATTCGACAAGTCTTAATTAAGTGTCGACGAGTTGTAACTATTTATCGATGAATGAATCTGAACGAAGCTCCCATATATTGAAAGGTCAATTCAAAAAATTTTCGCATCTTTAAAAACTGAAAAAATCATTAAAGCCCAACCGAAATGCTGGAAAAAAATAATGCGCGTCTCATTAATGCCTGGGCTTCATTTGATTGGTCTAATTCAGTTTACAACTTAATTGTAACCACAGCCATATTTCCCATTTATTATTTAAGCACTACTGAAGAAGCTTTTGGAGGCGAAATGGTGCGATTTTTTGGGCTTCACATTAAAAATTCCGTACTTTTTTCTTATGCCATATCTTTTTCCTTTTTTGTAATTGTATTTCTTTCTCCAATTCTTTCTGGCATTGCAGATTATAGTGGATTGAAAAAACGATTTATGCAGTTCTTTACTTATTTAGGGTCACTCTCCTGCATAGGACTTTACTTTTTTACTGGAGAAAATATTGAATATGGGATTGCCTGCTCTGTTTTGGCAAGTATTGGTTATGCCGGATCTTTGGTTTTTTATAACGGATTTTTACCTGAGGTATCATCCAATGAAAGAATGGATAAAGTAAGTGCCAAAGGATTTGCCATGGGATATACCGGCAGTATTATTTTACTGATACTCAACCTGCTTCTTTATCAGAAATATACACTTTTTGGGTTTGAAAATGGCAGTTCAGCTACGCGATTTGGGTTTATTTTAGTAGGTATCTGGTGGATGGGATTTGCACAGATCTCTTTTTATTATTTAAAAGATCGTGCTACCGGGAAACCAATTACTTCAGATATCATAGGTCATGGAACCAAAGAATTAAAGAAGGTGTTTATGGTGGTTCGTAATAAAAAAGTGATGAAACGATTTCTTACAGCCTTTTTTCTATTCAGTATGGGGGTTCAAACTGTGATGTTGCTGGCGCCTTTGTTTGCAGATAAAGAAATTGGCATGGGTGCTGATGAAATGATTTATATCGTCCTTATTTTACAAATACTGGCCATTGGTGGCGCTTATTTTTTCGCTTGGCTTTCCAATTTAAAAGGGAATGGCTTTGCAATTAGCAGTACATTAATTATTTGGATTATTATATGTATATCAGGCTATTTTATGAAAGATAAAATCACATTTTATAGTTTGGCTGCCTTTTTGGGATTTGTGATGGGTGGAATACAATCTATTTCAAGATCTACTTATTCCAAGCTAATTCCTACCGGAGCGATAGACACCGCCTCTTATTTTAGTTTTTATGATATTACTGAAAAATTTGCCATTGTAATTGGCTCATTGACTTATGGTTTCATAGATCAAATTACAGGAAGTATGCGCTATAGCATGGTTTTTATGTCCGTATTTTTTATAGGAGGTTTTATAGTTTTACAGTTGGCAAATCTTAAAAAGAATTTGATATGATTTATCATTTTCTCAAACAACTATTAAAAGTTGCGCTATTCTTCTTTTTTAAGAAAATTGTTGTAACCGGAAAAGAAAATATTCCGGATAAAGGTCCTTTAATTATTGTTGTCAATCACCCCAATACACTTATGGATCCTTTAATTATGATGTCAATAACAAAACAACAATTAGGATTTGTAGGAAATGCCGGTATTTTTATAAATAAGTTTGTAAATGCTATTTTCAGTTATTTCAATGTAATTCCTATTTACAGAAAAAAAGACATATTGCCAGGAGAAAAACCCGACAATAGAAAAACTTTTATAAAATGCCATGAATATTTAGGAGAAGGAAAAACCTTACTCCTTTTTCCTGAGGGCAACAGCTATTATGAGCTTAAATTACGTGAAATAAAAACGGGGGTTGCAAGAATTGCACTGAGTTTTGAGGAGCTGAATAATTTTGAAGGCAATTTAAAAATACTTCCGATTTCTTTAGATTATTCAGATTCAATTCAGTTTAGAAGTATGATTTCTGTGACTGTAAACACGCCGTTTTCTTTGGAAAACTATAAACAAACTTACTTAAATAAAGAATTTGATGGTGTTTTGGCCTTAACAGAAGATATAAGAAAAGAACTGGCTAAAAATATTCCGCATACCTCCGATAAAGAGCAGGAAGAATTCCTAATTAAAGTCCATAAATTTTATACTGCCTACGCTGAACCTATGGCTGATTTATACCTTAATCCTAAAAAATCTTTAGCCTTAAGAAGTCAGCTTTCAAAAGCGCTGAATGACCTTAATGAAAATAACCCTGAACTTTATCAGGATACTGAAAACAAGGTTTATACTTTCAATGATCTGCTTACGGAAGAAGGCTTATCGCTGGGCTTTTTCTCAGATGATTTCCTAAAGAAGAATGCTTTTTTTGTTTGTCTGAATTATTTCCTACAATTTCTACTCCTTTCACCTTTTTATATCTATGGATTGCTCTTAAATTATATCCCGTACATGCTTCCTTCCCAAATTTTTAAGGCCATGAAATTGGATATAGAATACAAAACTTCTGTTGAAATGGTTTCTGGATTAATGATATTTCCATTGTTTTATACACTTGAAGTTTGGTTGTTTCGAAATTATATTAGTACTGAATTCTGGCATACTTTTCTCTTCCTTTTGACAATTCCAATTTCAGGATATATTGCAATGTATTATTATACAGAAATTAAAAGATTTTTAAGAGTTGTGCATTGCTACTTTTTTATGAAACCTGTCCAAAAATTGAAATTGATGGAATTAAGAGATCAGATTTTGAATAATTTAGAAAAAACTGACAAGAAGTTTTTTTGAGAGTACGGATATTTCCGCGTTTGGATAGGATTTAAAATTTATCCTTAAATTTGAGTTCCTAAAAGCAGCATTCAATGGCCAAATCAAATAATGACAAAGACTTTTTAGATCAATTAACTTTTGGACCTTTAACCAAAACAAATTGGTCAAAATTTGTACAACTGTTTGGTAAGAAAGGAGCTTGTGGAAATTGTTGGTGTATGTATTACCGATTGAATAAAATCGATTTTATTGAAGGCAAAATAGATGAAGGCAACAAAAATGCTATGCAAAGCCTTGTTTTGGAAAATAAACCAACAGGAATCCTTGGGCTCACAACTATAATAATGATAATCCATTCATAATAATTTAAAATAAAAAAAATGAAATATACCTTGGCCTTTGATGTTTACGGAACCTTGATAAACACCTCCGGCGTTTTTAATTCCTTGGAAAAACTGATCGGAGAAAAAGCAACACCTTTTGTGGACACATGGAGAAACAAGCAACTGGAATATTCATTCAGACGGGGATTAATGAACAAATACGCTGACTTTTCTGTGTGCACTGAAAACGCACTGGAGTTCTGTTGTAACTTCTATAAAATAAAGTTAAGTAAAAGCCAGAAAGCTGCATTAATGAATGAGTATACAATTTTACCGGCCTTTCCTGACGTTAAAACTGGATTG
>JAGXIN010000134.1 GCA_024635575.1 Flavobacteriia bacterium | reverse complement strand
TCTTATTATTTTAAATTTCTTGAAAAATTTCCTACAGTATTTGATTTGGCCATGGCCTCAGAAGAACAAGTGCTAAAACTTTGGCAGGGTTTGGGATATTATTCCAGAGCCAGAAATTTGCATTTTTCCGCAAAATATATTATAAATGATTTAAACGGAAATTTCCCATCAACCTATAAAGAACTCACAAAGCTTAAAGGAGTAGGCGATTACACGGCTTCTGCAATAGCTTCAATATGTTTTAACGAGCCAACTGCGGTTGTTGATGGAAATGTGTACAGGGTTTTGGCGCGATACTTTGGAATATACACAACTATAAATTCTTCCGCAGGTATTAAAGAATTTAAGCAATTGGCACAACAGTTACTTGATAAGGAAAATCCTAGTACACATAATCAGGCCATTATGGAATTTGGCGCACTCATGTGCAAACCCAACAATCCGGATTGTGCAATTTGTCCTTTAAACAACAGTTGTTTCGCCTTGTCTAAAAATAGTGTTAAAGACCTTCCTGTTAAAGAAAAGAAAACGAAAATCAAAAAAAGGTACTTTAATTATATTGTGATTCAAACAAGTGACCATAAAACTAAAATTGTCAAACGAGATACAGGAATATGGCAAAATCTATATGAGTTTCCATTAATAGAAACCAACGAGATTATATATGAAAAACAACTTACAGGACATAAAATGTTTAAGGAGTTGTTTGATGATTTAGAGACCGTTGTTGAACTTTTCGATAAAGAAGTGCTTGTGCATAAATTGACCCACCAACATATTTATGCCAAATTTTGGGTAGTAACCACTGCTGCTTCAGTTAATTTTGAGGTTCCTTGGGAAGCTGTAAAGAAATATCCGGTATCTGCATTGATCGATAATTTTTTAAATCGGTATAAAACAAGTGAATTTTTTAGTACTTTTGATAATTAATTGATACATAAAAAAATGGCTGGAACAATAAATAAAGTAATACTAATAGGACATTTGGGTGATGAGGTTAAGATGCATTATTTTGAGGGCGGAAACGCTATTGGACGTTTTCCTGTGGCAACTAATGAAACCTATACGAACAGACAAACCGGTGAAAAAGTTACAACAACAGAATGGCATAATATCGTTGTTAGAAATAAGTTGGCTGAAATTTGCGAAAAATATTTATCTAAAGGAGATAAGGTTTACCTTGAAGGCCGCATAAAAACAAGACAATGGGAAGGGGAAGATGGCGCTAAAAGATACACCACTGAAATTCATGTGGTTGACATGACTTTTTTAACCACTAAAAAGGAATTGAACGCTCCGGCTCCTCAAACGGATGCAAAACCATCAGAGCCTTCAAGTCAAGGAGTCACCAAAAATGAACCGGAAGAGGATGATTTGCCATTCTAAAGTTTAATTAAATTGTATTTAAGTTGGATCCTGAACCCACGTTTTTAACAATTCTTTTATCAGTCACTGTTTTATCTAAAGTTGTGAGCATTGCAACACTTTTTTTATTGCTTATACTTTCAGCGTTAATTTCCGGAACTGAAGTTGCTTTTTTCTCACTCTCCCAAACTGATCTCAACCGAGCCTCTGAATCAAAGTCAGGTAAAGAAAAATCAGTAGCCTTATTGCTGGAAAAGCCAAAAAAATTGTTGGCTACCATTTTAGTTTCAAATAATTTTATCAATATATTAATCGTCCTTATTTTTGCTTATATAGGCAACTTTTTGTTTGCTGAAATAGCATCGGGACTATTAAAATTCTTAATTGAAGTTGTTTTAATTACATTTTTAATTTTACTTTTTGGTGAGGTTTTACCTAAGTTATATGCGTCCAGAAATTCTATGAAGTTTGCTGTTTTTATGGTATATCCCATTAAAATTTTGGTGGCACTTCTCTCATTTATCAGCGTTCCGTTGTTGAGTTTAACCAATATTATTGAAAATAATTTAGGCAAGCAGAAATCAAGTTTGTCAGTTGAAAAATTATCACAGGCTTTAGGACTCACTTCTAATGAGACCACAACCAAAGATGATCAAAAAATTCTGCAAGGAATCGTAAGTTTCGGAAATACCGAAACAGGACAAATTATGACCCCACGTATTGATATTTTTGCACTTTCTAAAGACGAAACTTATAAAAATGTAGTTGCGAGAATTGTTAATGAAGGGTTTTCGAGAATCCCTGTTTACGATGAAAATATCGATGAAATTATTGGTGTTTTATATGCCAAAGATTTATTGCCTTATATAGATGAGAATAATTTTGATTGGAAACAATTAATCAGAGAGCCCTATTATGTTCCTGAAAATAAAAAGTTAGATGATTTACTGAAAGAATTTCAGGAAAAGAAGAATCATTTGGCGGTAGTTGTTGACGAATACGGTGGAACTTGCGGTATCGTTACTCTGGAAGATGTTATTGAAGAAATTGTTGGAGATATTAGTGATGAGTACGATCATGATGATATCGCTTATTCAAAAATAGATGAAAATAATTTTTTGATTTTAGGGAAAACAAATCTGAAGGATTTCTATAAAATTTTAGAAATTGAAGATGCATATTTGTTTGAAGAAGGTAAAGGAGAATCTGAAACAATTGCTGGGTTTATTTTAGAAATTCATGGAAAATTTCCAAGAAAAAAAGAGATAATTACTTTCTATGAGTATTCCTTCAAAGTGGAGCTCATGGACAAAAAAAGAATAAAACAGGTAAAGGTGACTATTAACAGGGAGTTTGTAAGGGGGTAACATGAAAAATTTTGGCGCATATTTTTTTTTGGCATTTATTTTAGTTGCCTGTGGCAATGAAACTTTGCCAAAACCAACACCTTATTTAAAACTTCAATATCCTGAGGCAACCTATAAAAAAATCGAATCAAATTGCGCCTACAGTTTTGAGATTTCGAAATTAGCCAAAATCAAATTTATTAAAAATTGTTCGGCAAGCATTGAATATCCACATTTAAAAGCCACAATATATATTACGTATCGCCCTGTAGAAAATAATTTAGATGAAATTCTGGCGGAAGTTGAAAAATTAACTTTTGAACATACTATAAAAGCTGATGCTATTAATGCATTGCCTTATGAAAATTTAGAAAAAAGGGTTTTTGGAAAATTGTATAACATTGAAGGAAATGTAGCAACAAATATTCAGTTTAGGGCTACCGATAGTGTGAATCATGTACTTTCAGGAGCCTTATATTTTTATACACGACCAAACTACGATTCCATTGTGCCGGCAATAAAATATGTTGAAAAAGACATCACTCATTTAATTGAAACATTGGAATGGAAAAAACAAAAGTGAACAATTTAAAATATACAAAAACAATAAGAATTTGGCTTATACTTGGTTTAATGATGTTAATTGTCCAAGTTGTTTTAGGAGGTATAACACGCTTAACCGGATCTGGGTTGTCAATTACTAGGTGGGATATTATTACAGGTGTTATTCCGCCGTTAAATGCTGAAGAATGGGTAAGTGAATTTGAGCTCTATAAAGAAACGCCGCAGTTCCATAAAATTAATTCGACATTTACCATACAGGAGTTTAAATTTATTTATTTCTGGGAATATTTTCACAGACTTTGGGTGAGATCGCTGGGATTTATTTTTTTGATACCTTTTCTAATTTTTGTGGTTAAAAAGCAACTAGATTTTTATCTAATAAAGCGCTTAGGGATCGTTATTTTGTTAACAGTATTAACTGCCTCCGCTGGCTGGATTATGGTTCAAAGCGGTCTTGTGAACAGGCCTTGGGTAAATGCATATAAACTTGCAATCCACTTCACTTTGGCGATTTTGGTGATATGGGCAATGGTTAAAACCGTTTCGGATGTTTATTTATTCGGAAGCAAAAAACTTATTCCTTCCAAAAAAATAGTAACTTTTGTTTTAGGCATTGCTCTTGTTCAAATGATGATTGCGGGTATTATGGCAGGAATGAAAGCAGGATTGTATTATCCTACCTGGCCAGATATGAATGGGGAATTTATCCCTGGAGTATTGCTAAATTCAGCGAATTGGGGCTGGAACAATATGATTAATTACGACACTTATTTATTTGCGCCGGCTTTGATTCAATTTGCGCACAGAATGCTGGCTTATTTCTTGGCAGCAGCAACAATTTATATGTTTTTTAAATTAAGAAACAAGGTTGAAGAATCCTCTAAAAAATGGTTAAATGCTGCTTTAATTTTAGTTTGGGTTCAGGTTATCCTTGGAATTTTAACAGTATTAAATGTTCAGGGAAAAATTCCGCTATTTTTTGGCGTTAGCCACCAACTGTTTGGATTGTTATATTTTATGACCTTGTTGTTTTTATACGACTCATTAAGAAAAAATAAGGCATAAAAAAAAGCTTCAGATTACTGAAGCTTTTATTTTTTGAGTAAAAAATTACTCTTTTACCTCAGCATCAATAGTTACTGTAGTATCAATAGCTACTTCAACATCAACTTCTGTTGCAGGAGCTTCTTCTTCAACAGTTACTTCAACAGCAGGAGCTTCTTCCTTAGGTGTTTCTTTACAAGAAACAGCAAATACGCTTACGAAAAGTGCAATTGCTATAAAAAATTTAAATTGTTTCATTTTTTGATCGATTTTTATTGTTGGTACAAATTAACAACAAATTATATTAATAATAAAAAAAAAATTAATTAATTTCTTTAATTTCTTTAATTTCTTCAATTTCAGTGATTTTAGTGGCCTTATATAAAGCGCCTCCGCCAATTCCTGCTATCTTTTCAGCAATATCTTCTTGGCTTATTTTGTTTTCATCAAATGTGAATTGTCCAATTTTTGCTTCAAAGTTAACTTTTGAGTATTTAACACCTTCAACTTTAGATAATTTTGACTCAATTGTTTTGGCACAGCCTATTTCACAGGTCATTCCTTCAATCTCAACTTCGATATTTTTATAGTTGGCGGCAACTTCTTGTTTTTCAATCCCAGATTCTACAACTTCTGAACCTTTTTTAGCTTCATTGCAGGAAAATAAAACAAATGCTATTGTTAAAATTGTTAGTGCTTTTTTCATAACTGGTTTCGTTTAAATGGACTGCGAAGTTAGAAACTAATAATATTAAATCCGAATATTTATTCGATTTTTGTACTTTATTTATAAAATGGAGAACAAAAAATTACGCTGGATTTATTTGATTGTTCTTTCCTTAGTTTGGGGAAGTTCCTTTATTTTAATGAAAAAGGCTTTAATAGGATTAACACCAATCCAGGTTGGGATATTTAGAATCCTAATAACAACTGTGTTTTTACTTTTAATTGGGTTTAAAAGCTTGTTG
>JAGXIN010000133.1 GCA_024635575.1 Flavobacteriia bacterium | reverse complement strand
TTTTTCAATTTTATTCAAGAAAAAATTTTTAAATACAATTCCCAAAACGCCACTAAATGCCAATACGAGCAGTCCTGCTTCAAAACTTATAAATTTATAGGGAATATAAAACAGTAACACAGGCAAACCGATTTTAGGTAAAGCAATCAGCATTTGAGTTGGATTGAATCCGTTGGTGTTGCTAAATGCTTTTGCTTTTACATTCAGTTCAATTGGCACTCTGTTTAAAGCGCCGCCAAATAAGGTAATAAAAGAATTTAACCCAATATTAAACAAAGCTCCGGCAACAATCAATCCGTAAATTTTCCATCCAAAATAAATATAAGGTGTGCTTAATATAAAGGAAAGCGTTACGCCAAATAACATTAAATACCATTTAGATTCCAGATACTTTTTGTATGGAATGTTTTGGCTCATCAACATTTTATAATATTCACTGTCCCAAGAAGGCACCAATTGCCCGAAAGTCATTAAAAATCCGCCTGTCACAAACATAGCTGCAAAAGCCAACCATGCTGGTGAATCGTTATACGTTTTATTTGTATAAAATATTAGTCCGTAAAATAAAAAAAGAAACGACATCATCATGACTTGTTTTGGACGCGCATTTCTCCAAATCAATTTCACGTCGTTTTTTAAAAATGGTGCAATGCTTCCAAAGCGATTCATCCAAGATAAATCTGAGGCATTGACTTCTTTTATTTTTTTTGAAACTGCATCATCCAAATAAAATTCCTTTTTTATGAACGTGAAATTTATGTAATACAATCCGATCATTAAAGAAAAGGGAATTATAACGAAACCCGGGTTGTCATAAAGTGCGTTAAATGCAATTCCAATCGGATTTGATATTTTAAAAACATTGAAATATTCCAAGCCAATTAAAATGGCAAATAAAGAAATAAGCACATAAAAAACCACATTGCTCTTGTTTATAAGAAAGTTTAAAAAGTTGTTCGACAAGCCCAAAAACACAGTGGCAAAAAACCAACAAACCACATTTAAAACGGGATAATCCTCTGTTAATAAAACAATGCTAAATGGTAAAAAGATAAATACCGGAATAAAATTAAAAAAGGAAATGGCGGTTTTTCCCAACAAATAATTTATGATTGTGCTTCGTTTTATGGGAATTGTCATTAAAGGTTTTACGTTCATAACAGGCAATTGCTGCATAAAAAAACGAATGACCAAATCGAATAATAACCAATAAACTAAAAAATTATTTACGATAACTATTGGATCTAACGCTGGTAAAGTTTTTTTAAGAATAAAATACAATCCTATTCCCAACATTAAAGCCGCACCCCCAAAATATAAAACCAAAAAAACGAGCAATATTTTTATGCCTATTCCTTTTTGAAAGTAAGATGAACGAAAAAATTGTTTCCATTCAAATTTTATAAAGTTTTTGATCATTGGTTTGTTTTTATGGTTAATATGTATAATTTATAAATGTTTTGTTACACTAATTTATATTCTGGATATTGTTTTATCAAAATTTCTTCAACTTTTAAAGGTAATACAAAAGCAATAATATAGGTTAACATAATATAACAGGTAAAAAATAGGGAAGCAATTACTATTAATGAAACAGCATCTAATTGCATTTTTAAGTTAACCGGTATGTAAAAAATAAAATACCCAAATGCGCCAATATTACCCGCATTTAAAATATATTCTTCCAGCAGCCATTTTTTGTTGGTTTCCTTAAAACGTCGTCTTTTTATTTTTTGAAGTTGAATCAATCTCACCAATAACAAAGCAGCAATACCAAACCCCAAAATCATGTAAATCCATCTATGATCTGGCACGAATAAAAAGCTGGTAAAAATTGCTGCAAAAATTAAAATAACAGAAAGCAATTGAGGCAATTTAAAATAGTTGTTAAAAATGCCAAAAACCAATTTCCAGTATTTTTTATTTAAAGCTTTTGCGCTTTCTCCAACCACTTCCATAAAACCAAAAACACCAAATTTTTTGAAAGAGATCATTTTTGCCTCATCAAAGGAAAGCATCGGTTTTTCTGTCCAAATTTGTTCAATATCATTTGCCAAATGATCTACCAATTCCGTTTGCACATCAAAATATTCTACATAATGTTGACGTGTAAATGTGTAAAGTTGTTGAATTTGTGCTGCGGTGAGTTTCATTCAGAAATAAGTTTAGTGTATACATTTTGAAGTCTCTCCACAATAAAAAATACAGCTTTAAATGAAGCATAAATAATTGGAATTAATACTATGGCCATTATTAAGTATATGAATGAAATTACTTCAATTGATACATCAAATAGTCTCAAAAAATGAATTTGATAAAGAATAACTGATGTTACCCCAAATAAACTGAAAGATCTTTCTACACTAATAGCTTTCTCTTTTTTATAATAATATTTTAACGATATATAACTAGTATAAATAAAAGGAAATAACCCGGAAAACATAACCGCACTTATAAAATTTTTGCTTGATAACTTCTCGAATAAGAAAAAGTAAAAAATACTTAATGTTATAAAAAGTAATAACGTTTTAACTGTTTTTAAACTTGTAATTAATTCTTTTTTTAAAATTCTAAAATAGTTTTTTGAAGCATTCTGTATTTTAGTGTCAATCAATTTTTTAAAGCCGCTCCCATTAGCAAAAATTGAATATTCAACTCCAGTATTCCAATACATATTCATTTTGTTCCCAAAACCTCTATGTACTTCTATCATAGCATCATCAAAAGAAGTTCCTTGTTCCATTTTATTCTCAATAGTGGTTACAATATGATCTAACAATTCAATGCGTATATCCCAATACTTTACTTTGTGATGTTTTAAATAATCGTCTATATATTTTATTTGTGATGCGGTAAGTTTCATAGATTTTAAATAGCTATTTGGGGATAGTGAAGTTGCACATATTTTTTATTTTCCAAATATACATATTCCATACACCAATAAAAGAGCATTAAAAGTACAAATATTCCTATTTGCAAATAGTTGTAATTGGTGTTTTCAAAACTGTTTTCGGTTCTTGAAGTTGTTATACTCGAAAAAATAATCATTAAAAAATTAAATAATTGAAATATTAATTCCATTCTATTCAACAATAAAAAATTATTGTTTTTGCTCTTTTTATCTATTGCTGTTCTCACTAAAGCTTGAATTACAAGTAAAAATAAAATTATAGCTAATATCATAAAAAACAGCTCTTTGTTGGAAAACAAATCCATAATAAAAACCAAGCCATAAAAAACGCCTATTGAAATAATGATTTTAGGCAGTTTAAAAAATGATTTTAAATTGATAAAAACCTGATGGTAAAATTGTTTTTGAACAGCTGCTTTTTTTGATGCCAATAATTTCTTAAAACCGCTGTTACTAAAACCTTTATGCTCTTCAACAATCGCTTCCATAAAATTTAGGTTTGGATTTTTTTCAAATTTATCTTCCAAACTATTTGCAAAATGATCTACCAATTCCGCCCTAACATCTATCCACTCAATACCACAAGCGGCAATGTAGCTATCAATTTGCTGTATTTGATCTTTGGTGAGTTTCATAACTATTCAATTGTTTTAAACATTTTCATTGCTTCAAAATGTTTTTTAAACAAATAGTTGCCAATAATAAATGTTGTAAAAAGAAACACAAGCAACGCTATTATTGTAAAATTTATTTTATCATCTTTATTTACGTAATTATTATTAAAAACAAGATAAAAAAGTAATGAGGTTAAAATATTTGAAACAATTCTTTTGTTAAACACAAAACTATAGGTCGAATTAACTTTTGATAATTTAATTCTAACATACCAATATAGCACAAAACCAATATAAACAATTAAACATATTGATATGAGACTTAGAATATTGGTTTTATTATGTGAAAATAATTCTATAAATTTTTCCGAAAAAACATACAGCATTAAAGTAATTCCAACAACTGTAATTATAGACTTTATAAGTAAGGGTCTGTAAATTTTTAAACTCTTTTTAATTAAAATAGATGGTCTGTACGTTGCAAAACCGAACCAAACGTTAGTTGTTTTTTTAAGAGATATATTCCATTTACGCTTGACTATTTCAAAAGTGTCTTCAAAATTACACTCATTTTCATTCATTAATTTTTCTATATCTGAAGCTATGTGATCAACTGTTTCAATATATAAGTCTATATAATTTAATTTCTTGATTTTTATGTAGTCTTTAATCTGCTGTATTTGTTCTTTAGTAAGTTTGATTTTCTTTTTCATAAAAAATTAATTTATCCCAAACTAAATTTTGGATTTACAAAGGTTTGCATTGTCCTTAAAAACTCCTCCATTTCAGCCAAACGGTTTACGGTTTCTTTGGTACCATTTTCGGTTAATTTATAATATTTACGCAACCTATTATCAACCATAGCAACTTCAACATCCAACAATCCTTCCGCCTCTAATTTATGCAGTGCAGGATATAAGGCACCTTCGGTTATTTGTAGTTCTCCTTTAGTTAGCTCCTTCACTTTTAGAGTAATTTCATAACCATACATTTTGTCGTTTTCTCCCAACAACTTTAAAATGATGGTTTGTAAAGAACCCTTGTATAATTTTTGATTTCCCATTTATAAAAATGTGTATGCGTTGCGTTGTTTATCCAAACTCCTTAACAAATATATACATAATTTTCTTATGCACAATATTCTTATGCATTACTTTTAATAAAAAAAATTTAAATAGATTAATTACTTTTGTATTCAAAAATATATACAATGCCTAGGTTTAAAAAACTTACCGTTTCAGAAATAAAAAAGGAAACAGAAAATGCAGTTTCAATTGTATTTGATATTCCTGCAGAATTGGAAAAAGAATTTAATTTTATTGCAGGACAATACATAACCATAAGAATTACAATTGGCGGAAAAGAATTAAGAAGGTCTTATTCTATCTGTTCTTCCCCTGAAAGCAATGAATTACGTGTTGCGGTAAAAGAAGTTAAAAATGGTATATTTTCCACTTATGCCACAAAAAAATTAAAAGTTGGGGACATTCTGGAAGTGGCTCCCCCAGAAGGAAAATTCATTTTACAAACCGCTACTTCGAATAAAAAAAATTATCTGGCCTTTACTGCAGGCAGTGGAATTACGCCGGTAATGTCAATGATTAAGTCAGTTTTATTTAAAGAAACTGAAAGCACCTTTGTAATGGTGTATGGAAATAAATCAGCTGAAGAAACTATGTTTAAAGCTGAAATTGATGATTTGCTAGTCCGTTTTCCTAAACGCTTTTTTGTCATATATATCTTCAGTAAAAAATTATTTGATAACGCATTACTAGGAAGAATTAACAAATCTATTGTTAATTTAATTATGAAAAATAAATTTAAAAATTTAACTTTTGACGATTTCTTTTTATGTGGGCCGGAAGAGATGATAAGCGCAGTAACGGAAACTTTAAAGGAAAATGAAATATCGCTTAGTAAAATTCATTTTGAGCTTTTTACCCCCATTTACCCATCAGGTGCAATTACTGTCAATAATTTAGAAGGAGTAGCTGAAATCACTGTTCTTTTAGACGATGAGGAAACAACTTTTGAAATGTCCAAAAAGAAATTAATATTAACTGCCGCATTGGATGAAGGATTAGATGCTCCATATTCCTGCCAAGGAGGAATTTGCTCTAGCTGTTTGGCAAAGGTAACAGTAGGAGAAGCTGTTATGGATAAAAATTCAATTTTAAGTGACGATGAAATTAAGGATGGATTAATTTTAACCTGTCAGGCACATCCAACCACTCAAAAAATCACAATTGATTACGACAATGTTTAATAAATTAAGTAATTTCACATTTTAGTAAACTAAATTTATGACCTTTTACGAACTTAAAGAAGCGGTATTAATTGGATTTTTCCTGTCTTTTATGATTGGCCCCGTTTTTTTTACCTTAATTCAAACCAGTATTCTCAAAGGTGCACGTGCCGCTTTGTCATTTGATTTAGGCGTGGTTTTAGGCGATATTGTTTTTATTTTAATTGCCTATTATGGCAGTAAAAGCTTTTTGGAAGAAATAAAAGACGATCCCCGTTTATTTTATTTTGGAGGTTCAATTTTGTTGATTTATGGACTTATCACTTATTTGGATAAAAGTCAAAAAAGAACCATCCGGGACGAAACTTTAGTACTTCCAGAAAAAACAAATTATAAAAAACTGTTTTTAAAAGGATTTTTGCTCAATTTCATCAATGTTGGCGTGTTGGCTTTTTGGCTGGGACTGCTTTTAATTGTTGGCTCTAACCTGCAAATGAATCCAGCTAAAATATTTAATTACTTCACCCTGATTATTGTTAGCTATTTAATTACCGATCTCGGAAAAATATTATTGGCAAAACAATTAATAAAAAAATTAACTCCGGCAGTAACTTACAAAATAAAACGTGCTATGGGCATAATGCTCATGATTTTTGGCCTTGTCTTAATCTTAAAGGGATTAATTCCCAATGAAAAACTACATTTTAAAAACGGTATTGAAAAATCGGAATTGCTTTTTAAAAAATAGTTACTGTTCATTCAAAATCTCCTTTCCATTTAAACATTTATTTCTGATAATTATCATTTAATCAAACTTTTATGTTTTGTACTTTTAAGTGATTTTCTGCTTATAAATTACTTTTTCATTGAAATTTTAGGTCGAAGACAAGTACAATTCTCTTAAAATTATTTTGACCATGTCTGTATCTAATTTCAACATAAAAGGTCTTTCTCAAAAAGAAGTAAAATTGTCAAGGGAAAAATACGGATCAAACACCTTAAACCTCAAAAATGACAGTGGTTTTTTAAATTCCTTAAAAAATCTTTTGAAAGAACCCATGATTATTTTATTGTTGGTGGCATCTTCCATCTATTTTATTAGCGGAAAAATTGATGATGGTATTTTTTTGGTTGGTGCCATTATTCTCATTGCTGCCATTTCATTGTTTCAGGAATCAAGAAGCAGAAATGCTTTAGGCAAATTAAAAAAATATTCGCAGCCCTTTTCTAAAGTTATCAGAGATGGTGAAATTGAAGAAATAAAAAGTGAAGAAATTGTAATTGGCGATTTTTTAATGGTTGAAGAAGGCACAACCATAGCTGCCGATGGAACCATTGTCCATTCCAACGATTTTTCTGTCAATGAAGCCATTTTAACAGGTGAATCTTTATCTGTTTACAAAAACGGTAGTTCGGAATCGGCTTCAATATATAAAGGCACAACGGTTACAAGCGGTTTGGCAATAGCAAAAGTTGGTGCAATTGGAAACGATACCGAACTGGGGAAAATTGGGAAAAGTTTAGAAACCATAAAGGAGGAAAAAACACCTTTAGAAATCAAAATAAACAATTTTGTTAAAAAAATGGTCATTTCTGGTGCCATTGTATTTCTAATTGTTTGGGCTATAAACTACTCCAAAACTTTTGATATTTTAGACAGTTTGCTAAAAGCACTAACACTTGCCATGAGTATTTTACCCGAAGAAATTCCCGTGGCATTTACCACCTTTATGGCTCTTGGAGCTTGGCGGCTGATGAAAAAAGGCATTGTAGTTAAACAGATGAAAACCGTTGAAACATTGGGAAGCGCTACCGTAATTTGTGTTGACAAAACAGGTACCATTACCATCAACAAAATGAGTTTGAGAAGACTTTTTGTGCCTTCACAACAAAAAATAACAATCTTTGAAAAAAACCTAGATCCAGATGAAAAGGAACTTATTAAATTGTCCATGTGGGCAAGTGAGCCCATTCCTTTTGATGGCATGGAAGTGGAATTGCATGAAGCTTATTCAAAACTATTTTCAAAGGATGATAGACCAGATTATAAGATGATTCACGAATATCCGCTGGAAGGAACGCCGCCCATGATGACACATATTTTTGAAAATGAATCGGGGAAAAGAATCATCGCCGCAAAAGGCGCGCCTGAAGCCATTATGAATGTTTGTGAACTTACGGAAACTGAAAAAGAAGAAATAAATACTGCTTTTAATACCATGGCAACTGAAGGTTTTAGAGTGTTAGGTGTGGGGAAAGCTACTTTTGAAGGAAATGATTTCCCAAAAACACAACAGGAATTTAAGTTCAAATTTAAAGGGTTGGTTGCTTTTCACGATCCCCCGAAGAAAAATATTCCGGCTGTTTTTGAGGATTTTTATAACGCCGGAATTTCTATTAAAATTATTACGGGAGACAATGCAGAAACCACTGCTGCCATTGCAAAACAAGTGGGATTTAAAGGTTACAAAAAAAGCATTTCAGGAGAAGAACTTATGAGTTTAACAGATTCCGAATTGCAAAAAAAAGTGTTAAACACCAATGTCTTCACGAGGATGTTCCCCGAAGCAAAATTAAAAATTATCAATGCCCTAAAAGCCGAAAATGAAATTGTGGCGATGACTGGCGATGGCGTAAATGACGGACCCGCATTAAAGGCAGCACATATTGGCGTTGCCATGGGAAAAAGAGGAACCGAAATTGCGAAACAGGCCGCTTCCTTAATTTTGTTGGAAGACGATTTGTCTAAAATGGTGGATGCCGTTGCAATGGGCAGAAAAATTTACTCAAACCTTAAAAAAGCAATTCAGTATATCATTTCAATCCATATTCCCATTATTTTAATCGTGTTTATTCCACTGGCTCTGGGTTGGACTTTTCCTTATATTTTTTCACCCATTCACGTCATTTTTTTAGAACTTATTATGGGACCGACCTGTTCCATCATTTATGAAAATGAACCCATAGAAAAAAACGCCATGCGAAAACCTCCCAGACCTTTTGATCTTACTTTTTTCAAATGGAAAGAATTGGTCACAAGCATTATTCAGGGTTTGGTAATAACTATTGGCGCTTTGTTTATTTATCAATATTCCGTTAGTCAGGGATTTAATGAAATGATTACCAGAACCATGGTTTTTACTGTTTTAATTGCCTCAAATATAATTTTAACCTTGGTGAATCGTTCCTTTTACTACTCCATTTTTTCGGTGATGAAATACAAGAATAACTTAGTTTTAATGATTATAAGCGTCACAATTATATTGACCGGAATTCTAATTTATGTTGCGCCTTTGGCAAAATTCTTTCAGTTCGAAGCACTAAATACCCGTCAATTAATTTTTAGTGTTGCAACAGGATTTTTATCTGTTATTTGGTATGAGGTTATAAAATGGGTGAAACGAAAGACACAGTCTTTTTAAATTCAATTTAAAAAACAATACTTTTGTAAACAGCATAAAATCAAAATAGAATTAAAATGGAAAAAAACGGATGGATTCAAACCATTGTCATTGCTTGTTCAATTGTGGTTGCAGGTTATTTTATTGGCAATACCTATAAAAACGGAAAGGCGTTTGAACGCTCAGTTCGGGTTAAAGGATTGTCGGAAAAACAAGTCAATGCTGATTTGGCGATTTGGCCAATTAGCATCACTATAGCGGGAAATGATTTAAATTTATTAAAGATTAAACTTGAAAAGCAAAATAAAGAGATCAAGAACTTTTTCTTAAATGAAGGTTTTACCGAAAAAGAATTGAACAGGGGAACTACCAATATTAACGATTCAAAAGCTGTTTTGTATGGCGGCAATAATCAAAATAGGGCATTCAGGTACATTGCAAATTCAGATTTTACGGTTAGAACAAGTGATATTGAAAAACTTCAAAAAGCCCTTACAAATTCATTGGAACTCATTTCAAAAGGAATTTTAATCAGTTCAAAAAACACCTGGCAACCAATTCAATATAGTTTCTCTGGATTGAACGAACTTAAACCCGGTATGATTGAAGAAGCGACAAAAAACGCCAGAGAAGTCGCTGAAAAATTTGCCTTGGATTCCAATTCCAAAGTCAGTAAAATAAAAAGTGCAAATCAGGGGCAGTTTTCTATATCTGATCTGGATCCAAATACATCTTATATTAAAATTGTGAGGGTGGTTTCCACTATTGAATATCAACTGGAAGATTAAAATAATATAAAAAAATGAAGAGATTTTTTCAGAGGCTTGTAAAATGGATTTTTAAAGCCGTCATCGTTTTTTTTATCCTTTCTGTTTTTTCGGTGATTGTTTTTCGCTGGGTTCCTGTTCCATTTACGCCATTGATGCTCATTCGTAATGTTGAACAATGGAGTAAAGGCGAAAAGGCGCCATTTGAGCACGATTGGGTTTCTATGGATAAGATTTCCCAAAATTTGGCTAAAGCGGTAATTGTGAGCGAAGACCAAAAATTTATGGAACATTTTGGTTTTGACATTGAAGCAATTGAAAAAGCTTATGAAAAAAACAAAAAGGGAAAACGGGTAAAAGGCGCAAGTACCATAACACAGCAAACCGCAAAAAATGTATTTTTATGGCCACAACGAACTTATGTCCGCAAAGGTTTTGAGGTTTATTTTACTTTTTTAATTGAAGTTTTTTGGAGTAAAAAGCGGATTTTAGAAGTGTATTTAAACAGCATTGAAATGGGCAAAGGCATTTATGGTGCAGAAGCCGCGGCACAACATTGGTTTAGAAAACCGGCGGCGAAACTTTCAAACTATGAAGCGGCTTCCATTGCAGCTATATTACCTAATCCAAGAAGATTTAGAGCGAGCGGTTCTTCGGGGTATATTGAAAGAAGAAAGAGCTGGATTTTAAGACAAATGAATTATTATGGTCCGCTAACTTTTGATTAACACTTCAAAACATAAAAAAAAGCTCACTGAATGGTGAGCTTTTTTGTTTTTAATAAGCAGAGAATATTATTTATTTTCTGCATAAAGTTTCGAAACATAATCCCAGTTAATCACATTATAAAAATGTTCAATATAATCAGGTCTCCTGTTTTGGTAATGCAAGTAATACGCATGTTCCCAAACGTCCAGTCCTAAAATAGGAAAACCTTCGCAGCCAATATCTGGCATTAAAGAATTGTCTTGATTTGCTGTAGAGCAAACCTCAACTTTTCCTCCTTTGTGAACGCATAACCAAGCCCAGCCAGATCCAAAACGGGTAGCTGCAGCTTTAGAAAAAGTTTCTTTAAAAGATTCAAATGAGCCAAAGGCAGCATCAATGGCTTTGGCCAATTCGCCTGTTGGTTTTCCTCCACCGTTTGGAGACATAACCTTCCAAAAAAGACTGTGGTTGTAAAAACCGCCTCCGTTATTTCTAACTGCGGTATTATTCATATCCAATCCCGATAAAATAGCTTCAATAGATTTTCCTTCTAAAGCTGTTCCTTCGATTGCTTTGTTTAAATTATTGGTGTAGCCCGCATGGTGTTTTCCATGGTGAATTTCCATGGTTCTTGCATCAATATGTGGTTCTAACGCGTCAAAAGCGTACGGTAATTTTGGTAATTCAAATGCCATAATCGTATGTTTTAATTTAATATAAATATACTTAAAGATAACGAACAATTTTCGGTTTTAAAAATAAAATTTATTTATAGTTGTATTGGAAAATGTTATATGTTACGAGTTGAAAAGTTAAAGTTCGAACAAAGGCAATGGGAAATAAGCAAAAAATTTGTAGAAATCAGTTAACTCATATCAATGAATTTCAAAAGTTTGAAAGTCCCAATTTAAAAACAGGAACAGCGCTTACTTGTCCATTTTTAAATATTAATTTTCAAATGAAAATTAATATTTAGCGTTTTTAGGATACTTAGCCATAAATTCTTCGGCTTTTTCAACCATTTTTATACTTCCGCAGAAAAAAGGAACACGTTGGTGCAATTCGGTTGGTTTGATATCCAAAATTCTCATATAACCATCACTGGCTTTTCCATTTGCTTGTTCAGCAAGAAAAGCCATAGGGTTGCATTCGTACAACAATCTCAATTTTCCTTTTGGTCCTATGGAGCTTGTTGGATAAATATAAATTCCGCCTTTAATCATATTTCTGTGAAAATCTGAAACCAATGAACCAATATAGCGGGAAATGTAAGGTCTGTTTTCCTTTTCTTCCTGACAATATTTTAAATAATCCTTTACGCCTTGCGGAAAATGCACGTAATTTCCTTCATTAATGGAATAAATTTTACCAATATCCGGGAATCTCATATTGGGATGTGATAAATAAAAAGAACCAATAGCTGGATTTAAAGTGAACCCGTTAACACCATGTCCGGAGGTATAAACCAACATTGTTGAGGTCCCGTAAACAACATAACCTGCGGCAACCTGTTGGTTTCCGCGCTGTAAAAAATCTATTTTTTCAACAGGTGTTCCGATAGGTGTAACGCGTCGATAAATGGAAAAAATAGTTCCAACAGAAACATTTACATCAATATTGGAAGATCCGTCCAAAGGGTCCATCAATACAATATATTTATTTTCATTTGTGCCGTGTTTTCCTTTTACGGTCACAAAATCATCTTCTTCTTCACTGGCAATTCCACAAACAATTTCTCTGTTAATCAGTGTTTGCATAAACACTTCATTCGCAAAAACATCCAGTTTTTGCTGATTCTCCCCTTGAATATTCATATCTCCGGCTTCACCCAAAATATCAACCAATCCAGCTTTATTCACTTTATAATTTACAACTTTTGCGGCTAATTTAATGGAACTTAGCAAGCGCGTAAATTCTCCGGAAGTTGATTTATAATGTTTTTGATTTTCAATAATAAACTCTCCTAAGGTAAGATTGTTGTTTTTCATAAGAGTAAGCAGTTGTTTGTTTGCACAAATATCGAGAAAATTATTTTTAAAAAGACCTTTGTTTTGAGATAGTTTGGATAAAGATTTTTTACTTTAGCAAATACCAATTTAAAATAAAAAATTAAAGATGAATTTTAACATTAGGGAAGGAAAAATGACCGATATGCCATCAGTATTGGAATTGATAAAAGAATTGGCCCATTTTGAAAAAGAGGCCGATGCTGTTGAAATTTCATTAGCCGATTTAGAAAAAGACGGCTTTGGAAATTCCCCTTTGTTTAAAACTTTTGTTGCTGAAATTGATGAAGAAATTGTTGGAATGGCCTTGTTTTATCCGAGATATTCCACATGGAAAGGACCAACAATTCATCTGGAAGATTTGATTGTCAAAAAAAACAAAAGAGGTTTGAATATTGGAAGTGCCTTATATAAAAAAGTGATAGCATACGGCTATAATTTGGGCGTAAAAAGAATAGAGTGGGTGGTTTTAGACTGGAATACGCCGGCAATAACATTTTATAAAAAAACCGGTGCGCAAGTTTTAAATGATTGGCAAACGGTTCAAATGGATGAACAGGCCATAAAAAACTATTTGGAAACTTTATAGACCATGAAAATTTACAAATTTGGTGGCGCATCCGTAAAAGATGCTGAGGGCGTAAAAAATGTAGTCCGAGTTTTAAGAAACGAAGGATTTAAAAATACCCTTATCGTGATTTCGGCAATGGGCAAAATGACCAATGCCTTTGAAAAAATTATAAATTCATATCATCAAAAAACAGATGATTTACAACAAAACATTGACCTTATCAGGGTTTATCATTTAACCATAATAAATGCATTAATCGATAATAAAGCACATTATTTATTCACAGAAGTTGAGCAGTTATTTGAAGAATTAAATAACTTTATGGCAACCAACAAATCGACGGATTACAATTTTATCTACGACCAAATTGTTGGCTATGGAGAATTACTTTCAACTAAAATTGTAAGCGCTTATTTAAATGATGTTGGAATTGAAAACCAATGGATTGATGTGCGTGAATACATAAAAACAGACAATAGTTACAGGGATGCTTATGTAAATTGGGAAGAAACGAGCAAAAATATCTCAAAATTAAACCCCGAAAAATTATACATAACACAAGGCTTTTTAGGGGGCGATGCGCAAGGAAATACCACAACACTGGGTAGAGAAGGATCAGATTATACGGCCGCCATATTTGCGTATTGTTTAAATGCAAAAAGTTTAACCATTTGGAAAGACGTTGAGGGCGTGTTAAATGCCGATCCGCGCTTTTTTGAAAATGCGCAACTGCTGCATCAAATATCTTATAATGAAGCTATTGAAATGTCATTTTATGGTGCTTCGGTAATTCATCCAAAAACATTAAAACCGCTTGAAAATAAAAATATTCCCTTATATGTTCGCTCCTTCTATTCGTTAAAATTAAGCGGCACAACTGTTGGAAAAGGGCATGATTTATTTCCTGAAGTCCCTTGTTTTATTTTAAAACAAGATCAAATTTTAGTGTCAATTTCGGCCTTGGATTTTTCTTTTATGGTTGAATACAACCTAAGCGATATATTTAGGATTTTACATGACAATAAGTTGAAAGTAAATTTAATTCAAAATTCTGCAATTAGCTTTTCGGTGTGCATTGATGATAAATTCAACCTTTTTGAACACTTTTTAGCAGCATTAAAATCGAAATATAAATTAACGTTTGTTAAAAATGTTTCGTTGTTTACTATTAGGCATGCAACCGAAAACGCCATTGAAGAAATTGAACAAAAAGGAGAAGTGCTCTTAAAACAGGCCACAAAAGGAACCGTGCAGATTGTGATGAAATGAGCTGGAAACTTCAACGCCAATGAAATATCCTCTATCACTAAAACCACCTCGCCAATCCCTCTTAATATAAGTCATTTGATGAAATTTTTTTACGTATTTTTGTAGTTCCCTTTAATTATACTTAAATGAGTTTGGTAACAGCTAAAGAAGTTGCGAAAGTAATAAACCTCGATAAATACGGATTTATAGGCACCTTTTTTGGTTGGTCATTAATGAAAGTTTTTAGGATCTCCTCCATTAATAAAATTTACAACAAACACAAACATTTAAAAGATTTAGAATTTTTCACGGCACTGCTGGAAGATTTACAAATTAAGTTTGAAATTCCTGAAGAAGATTTAAAAAGAATTCCAAAAACAGGTGCTTTTATTACAGTATCTAACCATCCGCTCGGAGGAATAGATGGTGTTTTGTTGTTGAAATTATTGATTGAAAAACGTCCGGATTATAAAATTATTGCAAATTTTTTACTGCAGCGTATTGAGCCCATGAAGCCCTTTATTATGCCTGTAAATCCTTTTGAAGACAGAAAAGAAACAAAGTCGAGTATTACAGGTTTAAAAAACGCATTGTTACATTTAAAAGGAGGAAATGCCCTTGGTGTTTTTCCGGCAGGTGAAGTTTCAACCTACAAAGACGGAAAAGTAATTGTGGACAAACCTTGGGAGGAAAGTGCCATTAAATTAATCCAAAAAGCAAAAGTACCTGTTATTCCTATCTATTTTCATGCCAAAAACAGCAGGTTTTTTTATTTTCTGTCCAAACTGAATTCCAAGATGCGTACTGCCAAATTACCTTCTGAAGTGTTGTCACAAAAAGGTCGCGTGATTAAAGTCAGGATTGGAAATCCCATAATGGTAAAAGACTTAGAGGAATATACCGATGCACAAGATTTTTGCGATTATATTCGTAAAAAAACATACATGTTGGCAAATCCTTTTGAAAAACAGCCCATAAAATTAACAGCGCCTTCCTTAAAAAAGCCAAAGCCTCCGAAAAAAATTGTGAGTCAAAGAAATATTGATAAAATGATTTTAGAAGTTGAGGCATTAAGAAATGGTGATGGCCGTTTACTTAAAAGTAAAAATTATGAAGTGTTTTTTGCTTTGAGTAAACAAATTCCAAATATAACATTTGAAATAGGGCGTTTGCGTGAAGTCACCTTTAGAGAGGTTGGTGAAGGAACCAATGAATCTATAGATTTAGATATATTTGACGGGTATTATCACCACTTATTTTTATGGGATAATGAAGCCAACAAAGTTGCAGGTGCTTACAGAATGGGATTGGGGAAAAATATTTTTAAAAAATACGGAATTGAAGGATTTTACGTGCACACCCTGTTCAAATTTGAACCTGAATTGTACGATATGATGGAGAATTCAATTGAAATGGGACGTGCTTTTGTGATTAAAGAATACCAATTAAAACCAATGCCTTTATTTCTGCTTTGGAAAGGAATTGTTCACATTACCTTAAGATATCCGGAATATAAATATTTAATTGGCGGTGTTAGTATCAGTAATAAATTTTCAAATTTCTCAAAATCGTTGATGATTGAGTTCATGAAATCTCATTATTACGATCCTTATGTTGCTCAGTATATTCATCCTAAAAAAGAATATAAAGTTAAGTTAAAAGATGCCGATAAAGATTTTGTTTTTGACTCCACTCAAGCTGATATGAATAAGTTTGACAAAATAATTGATGAAATTGAACCGGGAATATTGCGTATTCCGGTCTTAATTAAAAAATACGTAAAGCAAAATGCAAGATTGGTGGCATTTAATGTGGATCCAAAATTTAACAATGCCATTGACGGTTTAATGTATAT
>JAGXIN010000132.1 GCA_024635575.1 Flavobacteriia bacterium | reverse complement strand
CCATTAAAATTCAAAAACCCGCTTACTATAAAAGACACTTTTTTAGATGATTGTTTTATTACCAACAAACCACAAGTTTATTTCAAATGTGACTCTTATTCAATTGGAATTGACTCTTCACCAAAAAATAAAAAAAACTATTTGCAGGTTTACACTCCGCCAACAAAAGATTGCGTTGCCATTGAACCTATGACTTGTGCGCCAAATGCTTTTAACAATAAAAACGGATTGCAGGTTTTAGAAGCCAATGCAAATTTTGAATGGCAAATAAGTTTAGAGTATTTCACCGTAATGAAGTTGTAGTTAAACAAATTCCTTTCAAATAAAAACCAAGAATTAAGTTTAAAAACAAAAAACTCCAAATTTGGAGTTTTTTGTTTATTGTATCTTATTATTATCTTTTGGGATGCACCAAAGTCATTTCATCAATTAAATTTTTAGCACCAGCATATTTATCAACAATAAATAATACATAACGGATATCTACCATAATACTTCTTACAATATCAGCATCAAAGTATAAATCACTCATAGTTCCTTCCCAAGTTGTATCAAAAGCCAATCCAGTTAAATTACCATAAGCATCAACTACAGGACTTCCTGAGTTACCACCTGTCATATGATTTGTAGATAAATAATCTACTGGCATTTTACCATTTTCACCATAAGGCCCGTAATCTTTTGCTTTGTACAACTCTTGTAATTTTTGAGGCACATCAAATTCATAATCTCCAGGAACATATTTCTCCATTACACCACCTAAATAAGTTTTAGCTGTGTAATAAACACCATCTTTTGGCTCATACCCTTTTACCATACCATAATTAACCCTCAAAGTACTGTTTGCGTCTGGGAAAAATCTTTTGTTTGGAAACACTTCCATTAACGCTTTCATATATTTCTTTTGAACTCCTGCCAATTCTAAATTCAATTGTTGAAACTTAGGCTCTATGTTATTGTAAAAAATAGTATGCAATTCTTTTCCAAAAGCATATGCCTTATCTTCATGGAGCTTTTTAATAACTTCTTCTGCCGTACCTGATAATAATTCTGTTGCTCCTTCTAAAGTAGTTAACTTTGAATTTGCATAAATATCATTTGTTATTGCAGTAAAATCAACATTAACCATGTTTGAAGGTACGTATTCCTTTGGTGCTTTTTCAGCGTATAAACTAACTAGTTTTTCAAAAACTGGTTTATCAACCATTGCACTGTAGTCTTTATAAGTACCTTCCAATCCACCTAAGATAGCTGTTCTTGCTCTTTCAAATCCTTCTTCACCTCCTCTTAAAAAAGCTTGTTCTATTTGAAAAGCTCTAAAAGTAATTCCCAGCAATTCAACATTTCTATATGCTATTTCAATCCAGTAATCTCTCGCCAAAGAAACGCTTTCCATTTCTTTATATAATTTTTCAAAATCAGATAACAAGGTTTGATAACCTACCATATCTTTTTCTTTCACAATTTGAGAAAATTCTTTTTCTAATTCGCGCTTAATTTCAATTGCATTAGTTCGCTTGATTCCCTGGCTTTCCCCAATCCATTTTTTCCAGTAATTTGCTATTGAAGCGTATTTAGATGCATATTTAATTTTTATGTCCGCATCTTTTCTCATAAAAGCGTCCACTATTTTTAAGGCATTTTCTCTTACTTCAATTTTAGCCGGATTTAAAACATTTACAATTTGATCTACACCAATTGCAGGTAAATACTCATTTGTACGTCCTGGAAATCCAAATACTAAAGTAAAATCGTTTTCTTCAACACCATCTAAAGAAATTGGCAAATAGTGTTTTGGTGTATAAGGAATATTATCTTTCGAATATTTAGCTGGGCGGTTATTTGCATCAGCATATATTCTAAACATAGAAAAATCCCCAGTATGGCGAGGCCACATCCAGTTATCAGTATCTGCACCAAATTTACCAATTGATGATGGTGGTGCACCAACCAAACGAACATCTGTATACTCCTCAGTTACAAATAACAAGTATTGATTTCCTTTATAAAACTCTCTTACATTGACTTCTTGCCACTCTTCTTTTTGAGCGGCTTTGCTTACTTTTAAAATATTCTGATTAATTAACTTCATTTTTGAAGCTTCGTCCATATCATCTGTAACTCCTTCAAAAACAGCTGTAGTTACGTCATCTATTCTTTTAATAAAAGTGGCACTTAAATTTTCATTTGGTAATTCTTCCGCATAACTCATTGCCCAAAAACCATCTTTTAAATAATCATGTTCAACGGTTGAGTGCTCCTGAATTTTTCCAAAACCACAGTGATGATTAGTTAATAACAACCCATTAGGTGAAATTATTTCAGAAGTACATCCACCTCCAAAATGAGCTACAGCATCTTTTAAGCTTGAATTGTTTACATCGTAAATATCTTTGGCAGTCATTTTACTACCTAATAATTGCATTTCACGTTCATTCATACCTTCTAACAAAGACGGAATCCACATTCCTCCTTGAATTTCACGCGTATCAACTATTTGTGTTTCTGCCTTTTGAACTACTGATGTTGTTTCTTGAACTGTTTTACAGGAAACAATCATTAAAGCGACTAATAAATAGAGTTTTATATATTTCATGGTTTAAGTATTTTTTATTCTTTCGGGTGAACTAAAGTCATTTCATTAATTAAATTTTTGGCACCGGCATATTTATCAATTATAAATAATACATAACGCACATCTACCATAATATTTCTGCTAATATCAGGGTCGTAATTCATATCACTCATCGTTCCTTCCCAAACCCTGTCAAAGTTTAAACCTATTAAATTTCCTTGTGCATCAATAGCCGGACTTCCGGAATTTCCACCTGTAGTATGGTTTGTGCCAATAAAGTTAACAGGCATTTTTCCATTTTCTCCATATTGCCCATAATCTTTGGTTTCGTATAAATCCAGTAATTTTTGAGGCACATCAAATTCATAATCATCAGGGACATATTTTTCCATAACACCTTCTAAATAAGTTGTTGTGTAGTAATAAACACCATCAAAGGGTTGGTATCCTTTAACTTGTCCGTATGTAACGCGAAGTGTGCTGTTGGCATCAGGGAAAAAGCGATTGTTTGGAAAAACTTCCATCAACGCTTTCATATATTGCTTTTGCACAGCTTCAATTTGTAAATTTAATTCTTGAAATTTCGGTTCCAATTTGGTATAAAAAACAGTATGCAACTCTTTGCCAAACACATACGCTTCATCTTCATTTAACTTTTTGATTACCTCTTCTGGAGTTCCTATGAGTAGTTCTTCAGCGCCCTCTAAAGTTGTCAGTTTTGAATTTGCATAAATATTGTTGGTGATTTCCCCAAAATTTACCCCTTTCATAGTTGAAGGCAAATATTCTTTAGGCGATTTTTCTGCATATAGTGTAACTAATTTCTCAAAAACAGGCTTATCCACCTTTGGACTATAATTTTTATAAATGCCTTTAAAAGAATTCAATACAGATTCTTTTGCTTTATTAAAAGCAGGCTCACCTCCCTTTAAATATGCTTGTTCCAATTGATATGCCCTAAAAGTAATTCCCAATAACTCAACATTTCTGTAGGCAACTTCTATCCAGTATTGACGGGCCAGTGAAACACTTTCTATTTCTTTATATAATTTCTCAAAATCCGAAAGTAAGGATTTGTAACCAACCAAATCTTTTTCTGCCACTATTTTGGAAAATTCCTTTTCCAATTCACGTTTCTTTTCTATGGCATTTGATTTTTTAATTCCCTGACTCTCCCCTATCCATTTTTTCCAATAGTTTGCAATTGAGGCAAATTTTGAAGCATATTTAATTTTTATGTCGGCATCTTTTCTCATAAAAGCGTCCACTATTTTTAAGGCATTTTCGCGAATTTCAATTCTTGCCGGATTCAACACATTGACAATTTGATCTACAGCAACTGCAGGCAAATACTCATCGGTACGTCCAGGAAACCCGAATACCAATGTAAAGTCGCCTTCCTCAACGCCATCTAATGATATCGGCAAATAATGGTTTGGTTTGTAAGGCACATTATCTTTTGAATAGTTTGCAGGGCGATTATTTGCATCGGCATAAATTCTGAACAATGAGAAATCTCCTGTATGGCGCGGCCACATCCAATTGTCGGTATCTGCACCAAATTTCCCAATTGATGTTGGCGGAGCGCCAACCAAACGAAGATCATTAAACGTTTCTGTAACAAATAGCAAATATTGATTGCCATTGTAAATTGATTTGATATTGGCCTCTTGCCAGTCTTCTTTTTGAGCTGATTTGGCCACTTTTTCAATATTTTGATTGATGATACTCATTTTTGAAGCTTCATCCATAGTCTCACTAATACCATTAAATACCTCTGCAGTGACGTCATCAATTCTTTTTATAAATGTGACATCCATACTTGGATTTGGCAATTCCTCATCATGATTCATAGCCCAAAAACCATCTTTTAAATAATCATTTTCTACAGTTGAGTGAGATTGTATGGCTCCATAACCACAGTGATGGTTGGTTAATAACAAGCCATTTGGTGAAATAATTTCTGAAGTACAGCCTCCGTTAAAATGTACTATGGCATCCTTTAAACTCGAATTATTGACATCGTAAATGTCTTTTGCTGTCATTTTACTTCCTAAAAGTTGCATTTCATGTTCATTCATTCCTTCCAGCAAAGATGGAATCCACATTCCTCCCTGAATTCCTCTAAGGTCTTGCGTCTTCGTTTCTATACCTTTTGCCGCAGTGGTATTGGTTTCTTGGACCGTTTTACAGGAAAATGCCAAAAAAGCTACTAAAAAATAAAGTTTTATATATTTCATCTGTTATAAATTTATTCCACAAATATACACAACCAAAAACACTTTTTTTAGTCCTATATTCATTTAAAAAAATAGTATTTTAGCCAAAACTCAAAAAAACATGGATACAACGCCACTAATTACAAAAGACACCATTGCCTTCGGAATATTAATGCTGACGCTTGGATTCGTTTTTTATACTTCCTCAAGTGAAAATAAAACTTGGCAAAAGTTTTATAAAATTGTGCCTGCACTTTTGATGGCTTATATGTTACCCGCCATTTTCACTTCATTTGGAATAATTGCTCCGGAATGGACCTCCATAAATGAAGCTGGTGAACTTGTAAAACATGAATCAAATTTATATTATGTGGCAAGTAGATTTCTATTGCCTGCTTCTTTGGTGTTATTAACCTTAAGCATTGATTTAAAAGCTGTTATTAATTTAGGGCCAAAAGCCTTGATTATGTTTTTTACAGGAACGGTTGGAATTATAATTGGTGGCCCACTTGCAATATTATTGATTTCTGTGATATCTCCAGAAACTATGGGAGGCGCGGGTCCTGATGCTGTTTGGCGAGGTTTGGCAACCTTGGCTGGAAGTTGGATTGGCGGTGGCGCAAATCAAGCTGCAATGCTTGAAATATATGGATACAATCCAAAACTTTATGGAGGAATGGTTCTGGTTGATATTGTTGTCGCCAATATTTGGATGGCCATCATATTGGTTGGTATTGGAAAATCTGAAAAAATTGACAAATGGCTTAAATCAGATACCTCTGCAATAGAAGCGTTAAAAGAAAAAGTTTCATCATTCAGTTCAAAAATAACAAAAAACCCTTCACTCTCCGATTTAATTGTGATACTCTCTATTGCGTTTACAATAGTGGGCATTTCCCATTTTGGTGCAGATGCAATCTCTTCATTTTTAATAGAAAATGTTCCAGCTGTAAGCAATAAACGTTCTTCTTTATCATCATTCGGATCACAATTCTTCTGGATGATTAGTATTGCAACTATATTAGGAATTGCCTTGTCATTTACCAGGTTTAAAACTTATGAAGGTGCAGGAGCAAGTAAAGTTGGAAGTGTTTTTATTTACATTTTAGTGGCTACTATAGGAATGAAAATGGATTTAACCATGATTTTTGATAATCCGGGATTGATATTGATAGGAATTGTTTGGATGACCATCCATGCTACATTGCTCATTATTGTAGCCAAATTGGTTCGAGCACCTTACTTTTTCTTGGCTGTTGGCAGTCAGGCAAATGTTGGGGGTGCAGCTTCAGCACCAGTTGTTGCTGCCGCTTTTCATCCGTCATTGGCTTCGGTAGGAGTTTTGTTGGCTGTTTTTGGTTATGTTGTTGGAACTTATGGAGCAATATTAACTGCCGAATTAATGCGCATTGTTGCACCTTAAAACACTTTCTTAAGTAAAATTAAAATTAGATATTTGTACGCTTAAATTTAAAAAATGAAACGAGCATAACAAATTTTGATTCAAAGGAATCATCAATGGCGAACAGCAACTGTTACCGCTTAAAAATAAAATTTAAACAGATGAAAAAATTAATTGGCTTAATTCTTATTGTTACACTGATAATTTCCTGTAATAAAAATGAGCACGGAAACATGGTTGTTAAAGTAAATATTGACGGTTTAAAAAAAGGAACCCTGTATTTACAAAAAGTTAGAGATCCATTAGTGGTTTCTGTTGATTCTGTAAAATTAGACGGCAAAACAAATATTGTGCTAAGTGACAATGTTAATAGTCCTGAAATCTATTTTCTGGTTTTAAACAAAAATACCAATGAAAAAATTTCATTTTTTGGTGAAAAAGGTGAGATTTCAATTTCTTCCAAACTTTCAAAATTTGCCACATCGGCGAAAATAACCGGTTCTGTGAATCAAGATTTGTTAGAAGAACATATGGCTATGGCACAAAAATTCAATGGGAAAAATTTAGATTTGGTTGTTAAAAAGTTTGAAGCCCAAAAAAATAACGATACCGCCCAGATTTTAAAAATTGCCAAGGAAGAAGCAAGCCTTTTAAGAAGAAAATACTTTTACACCACGAACTTCGCAGTGATGCATGCAGAAAACGAGGTTGCTCCTTACCTGGCGTTAACAGAACTGTATGATGCCAATATTAAATTATTGGATACCGTTAACAATTCGTTATCGAAAAAAGTAAAAACCTCTAAATATGGTTTGGAATTGGATAAATTTATTAAAGAAATTAAAACGGCAGAAGAGAAATAAAAGACTCCTAAACCCCAAAAGGGAGGACAAAGCGTAAAGAAAATGTATTGTATACATTTTTAGTCAATGAGCCATTTGGAGCGTTGGGCTTAAAAAAGATGAAAGACCGAAGTGCAAAGCTTAAAATATAATACAACATTCGTAAATCTAAAATCATAATTCAAAATGCGTTAGGGAGTGAACGGCATGTTTGAGCTCTTTTTTTGTTGCTTTTCGCAACTAAAAAAAGCGAGTAGTGAACGCCCGACCCGCAGGGGAACGCCCAAAACATATTTTTTTTGATTTTTCTTCATTTCTTGCGTAATCTTGTAACAAATTATATTAAACGCAGACTTATTAATTGCTAAATAGTTAGAACTTGTGAATAAAGAAGTTGAGCATAAATTTATAGTGGAATTTGAGCAAAATCAGAACATTATTCATAAAGTATGCAGAATTTACACTTCCAATCAGGATGCGCACAACGATTTGTTTCAGGAGATAGCCATTCAGCTTTGGAAAGCTTATCCGAAATTTAGAGGAGAATCCAAATTAAGCACCTGGATGTACAGAATTGGGTTGAATACCGCCATAACATTGTATCGAAAATCGAAGCGAAGCATTGTTACACAAGACTTTGATTCGGTTTTATACAGGATTGAATCAACAAGTTATGATGATACCGAGGAAGAGCAATTGAAGCTGATGTATAAAGCGATTCATCAATTAAATGATATTGACAAAGCATTGATTTTCCTGTATCTGGAAGAAATAAATTATAAAGAAATAGCCGAAACAATGGGTATTTCGGAAGTAAATGCACGTGTTCGAATGAACAGAATTAAAACGCGTTTAAAAACAATACTAAATCCTTAGATGATGGACGAATTAGAATTCTTAAAAAAGGATTGGAAAAAGCAGGGAGCGGATTTTCCAAAATTATCGTATAATGAAATATATAAGATAATCCATAAGAAATCATCTTCGATTGTGAAGTGGATTTTCATTATTTGTATCGCTGAATTTTTATTTTGGGGATTGATAACCATTTGTATTCCTGAAAGCACCTTCGCTATTTATGAAAAATTTCATTTAAAACCATTTTTATTTATTACCCAAATTTTGCATTATGTTGTTGTGTTTGTTTTTATCTACTTGTTTTATAAAAATTATAAAACAATTTCAGTGGTTGACAATACCAGCTTACTGATGAAAAACATTTTAAAAACCCGTCAAACGGTTAATTATTATGTGTATTACAATATTGTTTTATACATTTTATTATCGGTTATTTTAAATGCAGTTATGTTTTCCCATTCCGATATATTAATTGAAAATCTGATGCCTGAAAATCCCAATATGGATACCGAGAAGTTTTTGGCTATCAATGTTGTTGTTCAAATTATATTATTGGCAGTAATGTGTGGACTTATATGGCTTTATTACCGAATTATTTATGGAATTTTGCTGAAAAAATTAAACAGAAACTATAAAGAATTGGAATCTTTAGAAGTTTAAACAAAAAAAAGCGCTTTTGAAAAGCGCTTTTTTTTGTTTATTAATTTGTACTTATTATTTATTTCTTCGATTTTAACTTTACGCTCCACTCAAATTCATAGGCGGAAACCTGCTCATTATGTTCATTTATGCCGACGGATTTCATCAAAATAGTTTGTCCTTCACCGGTTTCAATGGTTCTATTTAATGCTTCATCAAGCAAATGGCCATCCGTACAGGAAAATGTTATTTTTCCAACTGCCTTTTTTGTGAAAGTTCCATGATGGTTGGTCACTAACATGGAAATTTGCTTGCCGCTTTCTTTTATTTTTTTAATCACCAAAGCACCTGTAGTAAGTTCTGCTGCCATTGACTGCACTGCAAAATACATAGAATTAAACGGATTTTGGTTGATCCATCGATGCGTCACGGTCACAATTGTTTTGGAATCATCGAGTTCTTTCAGACGAACGCCACATAAGAAAGCTGATGGCAATTTAAAAATCAGAAAACGATTCATTTGTTTTACGGTAACGCTCATATATTTTAATTTTCGGCAATTTATAAAAAAAAGACCGATATCTATTTTATATTGAAAGGTTTATTGTTTAAGAAGATGCTTCTAAAGTAAAGATAAAACTGCTGCCAACATTTAGTTCGCTATTCACTTTAATAGTGCCGTTATTATTTTCTATAAATTCTTTACATAGAATTAGCCCCATTCCGGTTCCGGATTCATTGTTTGTGCCGGTCGATCTATAATTGTGTTCAATTTTGAAGAGATTTTTTAATTTTTCCTCGCTCATACCAACACCCGTGTCAGTGACGGTTGTTTCTATTAATTTTTTGCCATTTAGACTAATTTCTTCAGAAGAAATTGTAATAGTTCCTCCTTGTGGGGTGAATTTAATGGCATTCGACAACAAGTTCCTCATAATTGTAGAAATCATTTTTTTATCAGCATAAACATTTAATTTTTGATGAAAATTGGAGATTAAACCAATATTTTTTGAAAAAGCAAGAGAGTTTACTCCTGCAATATTATGCGCCAATAAATCACTTAACGTGAAAATTTCTTTATCAGGTTCAATACTGCCGATTTGAACTCTGGACCATTCCAGCAAATCATGAAGTAAGGACAAGGTAAAATTGGCTGACTTATTAATAATGGTAGCATATTTTTTAATTTTTTCAGGTTCTAAATCCGAATAGTCTTCTTTCAACAACTCTGAAAATCCAATGATTCCGGCTATTGGATTAATTAAATCATGCGATATAATAGAAAAAAATTTATTCTTCGTCTCATTTTGAATCTTTAATTCTCCTGTTAATTTTTCTAATTCGATTTGTATTTCTCTTCTTTCAGTAATATCCTCTGAAGTTCCAACTATACCAATTACATTGTTATTTTCATCAAAAATTGGCAATTTATTTGTTACAAAATACCTATTTTCACCATTTTTTATTTGACCTTCCTCGTAATTCAATTTTGCTTTACCACTTGACATTATATCCACTTCATCTGCCCTGTATTTTTCAGCATCATCTCTTTCAAAAAAATCAAAATCTGACTTGCCAATAATATCCCTTTCACTTTCCAATGCCATTCCCTTTAACGAAATAGCGTTGACACCTAAAAAATTAGAGTCAGTATCTTTCCAAAAAACATTGATTGGAATATTGTCAAGCACCGTTCTTAAAATTTGTTTAGAAATAAGGGTTTCCTGATAGATTTTTTTTCGTTGAATTGCCAAACTGATATGTGAAGAAACAAATTCCAACAATTCAATATCACTCTGTTTGAATGCATTTTCATTGTCATAACTTTGAACAACAATAGCACCAATAGCTACTTCATCAACTCTTAACGGAACTCCGAGCCATACTTTTGACATTGGTCCTATTTGTTTGATGATATCTTTTTTTATTAAACGGTCAATATCTTCTGAATAAATTAATACTGGCTTATTGATATTTATCAAATGCGCCGTCATAGATTTTTCGGCAGGAAATTCTTCATCAGATTCTTCACCGGAAATAAATGGAATATTGATGGTTTGTTTATCCCTGTTAATAAATGCGATATAAAAATTACTGGTATCTATAATCCGTCCTAATTCCAATTGAATAAACTGAACAAAATCTTTTAAACTAGAAACTGCATTCCCTTTCTTTGAGATTTTCAGCAATACATCAAGAATATCATCATTTTTCTTTTTCTCGGAAACATCTCTTAAAATTCCTTCATAATAAAGAGTATTGCCATCAATATCAAACACGTTTCTTCCGAAATCTTCCACCCAAATTTCAGAACCATCCTTTTTGCGAAGTCGGTATATGTCACTTTTTTTAAAAGTTCTATGTACATTACTCATTTCCTGATCCCTATCGGCAATAGAAAAATATAGCTTGGTTTTAATATCTATGTTTAACAATTCTTCCTTAGAATCATATCCCAACATTTCAACCAACGAAGCATTTACCTCAATAAATTTACCTTCTTCAGTGCTTTTGTAGATTCCGTCAATAGAGTTGTTGAATAAGTCCTGATATTTATTTTCAATTTCTTTAAGCGAATCGATAAGTATTTTTTGATCGCTTAATTTTTTTAACAACTCACCTTCAGTATTATTTAAGTATTTCGGTAGGTTTCCCTCTGGTGTGGTTGGATTTTTCATTTTATTATCCATTTAGCTTATTTCATAGCGCTAATTATACCAAATATACGAATACTTATACCGATATGTGATTTATTATTCATTTATTTTTTATAAAAACAAAAGGAAAAATGTTAATTTTATGTTAAAATGTAGTACTATGTTTTGCATAATACTATATAAAATTCATATCTTTGTATTAGAATTTAAAAAATCATAAATGATGATTACTCAAAATGATAAAAATTATAGCGCCATTACACACTTAAGCAGTTTTGCAGGATGGGTTTTTCCTTTCGGAAATATCATTGCCCCTTTGATATTGTGGATGGCAAAAAAAAATGAAAGCGCTTATATTGATATTCATGGCAAGGCAGCGGTAAATTTTCAGCTTAGTTTAATGCTTTACTGCTTTTTACTGGCATTGCTAATTATACCCATTACAATTTTTACGTTAGGTTTAGGACTAATTGCACTTTTAATAAGTATTATACCAATACTTATACTCATAATTGTTTTAATTATTTCAGCCAGCATAAAAGCAACTCATGGGGAGTATTACGATTACCCATTCACCATAGAATTTATTAAATAGCTACATCTAAAACGCAACTTATGAAGATAGAAAACACAAAAGCGCAAATGCGAAAAGGAGTTTTGGAATATTGCATACTGTCCATACTACAATATGGCGATGCGTATACTTCTGAAATTTTATCGGAGCTGAAAGACGCCAAGTTATTGGTTGTTGAAGGCACGGTTTATCCTTTATTAACACGATTAAAAAATGTTGGTTTGCTCAGCTACCGATGGGAAGAATCGACTTCCGGACCACCAAGAAAGTATTATGCCCTAACAGAAACCGGCAAATTATTTTTAAATGAATTAACCACTACATGGAGCGAACTAGTGGAAGCAGTAAACTTAGTAACTACCAATAAATCAGCAAAAAATGAATAAGACTATAAACATAAATTTAGGAGGCATCTTCTTTCATATTGATGAATTAGCCTATCAAAAACTGAAACTTTATTTAGATGCCATTAGACGATCTTTAAGCGATGACCCACAAGGAAGGGATGAAATCTTAAATGATATTGAACTTCGTATAGGTGAATTACTTTCAGAGCGAATTACCAATGATCGAATGGTCATTAATGAAAATGATATTGATGAAATCACCAAGATAATGGGAAGGCCTGAAGATTATTCTGTGGATGAAGAACTTTTTGAAGATGAACCAAAATACCGTCCAAAAACCGTTTCAAAAAAATTATTCAGGGACAGTGACGATAAATTTTTAGGCGGCGTTTGTTCCGGATTGGCACATTACTTTGGGATGGATGTTATTTGGATGCGCTTATTATGGTTGGTGTTATTTTTCTTTTTTGGCACAGGAATTCTAGTTTACATATTATTATGGATCTTAATTCCACAAGCTGAAACCACTGCCGAAAAATTACAAATGAAGGGAGAACCGGTAAATATCAGTAATATTGAACGCAAAATTAGAGAAGAATTTCAAGATGTTTCATCACGCGTAAAAGATGGTGTTAATGATGTGACTGAGAAGGTTAAAAGCTCAGAATTTAAAAACAAAACGAAATCTGGCTTACAGGAAATTATTGACACGCTTGGTAAAATTATTTTAGCCATATTAAATATATTTGGAAAATTTATTGGAGCTTTATTAATTTTTATTGCAGCCGCTACCTTAATAGGGTTAATAATTGGGGCGTTTTCATGGGGCAGTATTGAAATACTTGGGTTTGAAGGAAATTATATTCACTACCCACCATTCTTTTTTGATTCCATAATGCCTATGTGGCTCTTAGTGATGTTCGGATTTTTAGCTATCGCAATTCCATTTGTTGTACTGTTTATGCTGGGATTAAAAATTCTTTCAAGCAATGTGAAATCATTCAGTACCGCAACAAAACTGTCGCTTTTAGGTGTATGGATTATAGCTATACTCGGATTAAGTTTTGCCGGAATTAATTTTGCAACACAAAGTGCCTATGATGGCGTTCACAATCAATCAGAAGAATTGCCTATAATGGCCTTAGATACATTAACCATAAAATTGATTGGAAATGACAACTTATCAAACAAAAAAGAGTTGCGAAGGAGTTATAGTTCCGAATCAGTATATGATAATGATGTAGAAAAATTATATTCGACAAGAATTAACGTCGACTTAAAATCTACAGATAAAGAAACTGCGTTTGTTAAAATCAGAAAAGAATCCGACGGTAAAAGTCGTTTAAACGCGAATAAAGATGCCGAATCCATTGAATATGAATTCAGTTTAAATGAGAAAGATCTTTTGCTAAACGGTTACTTTTTATCCGATATAAAAAATAAATTCAAAGATCAGATAATTGACATCACACTTTATTTACCAGTTAATTCAGTGGTTTATTTAGACTCATCAACGAAAACATTTTTAAATGATGTGGATAACGTGCAAAATATTTATGATGGAGATATGCCACAACATTATTTCAAAATGACAGAAAACGGATTGGAATGTTTAGACTGCGATCCAAGTATCTTTGGTGACGAATATAAAAAAGACAACGATAATTTTAAATTAAAAATTGATGAAAAAGGGGTTGAACTAAAAGTAAACGATGGCGATAAAAATGCTGAAGTGACCATTGATAAAAATGGTGTTTTGATTAAATAATTACAGCTCATCCATAAAACTCAACAAGTCAACCTAAAAAATATGATCTTAAAATCATTTTAAAATACTTTTGAAATAAAACAACCAAACAATGAGAACTTTAGTAAAAATAACCGTTTTAATTACAATTTATCTGGCATTATTATTCACCACAACATCCTGCATCTTTGAAAATATTATCGGGATTAAAGGAAACAGAAATGTCGTTTCAGAAGACCGTTCAATTAGTTCCGATTTTGAAATAATTAATGTGAAACAGGGAATTAATTTATATTTAACCCAGGGGAAATCAACTGATCTAAATGTTGAAGCCGATGAAAATATCATGGATTTATTGATTACGGAAGTAAAAAATAATGAACTAAATATTTATTTTGAAAAAAATGTAAATCAGGCAAAAGCGCGAAATGTATATTTAACAACCGAAAATATTTCGAAAATAAATACTTCAAGCGGTGCTTCCGTAAAATCTGAAAATACCATCCAGGCAAACTCCTTAAATCTTGAATCAAGCAGCGGAAGTTCAATTAAAATTCATGTAAATGCCAACGAAATTAAAAGTGAATCATCAAGTGGTTCCTCCATCACTATTTTCGGAAAAAGCAAAACACTCAGTGCATCTGCAAGCAGCGGAAGTTCAATTAATGCCGATGAGCTTATTACCGTTGACGCAATTACAAAAGTAAGCAGCGGAGCCAATATAGATATAAATGTTACAGGTAAATTAACGGCGAAAGCAAGCAGTGGCGGTGATATTGATTATGAAGGAAATCCTTCAGACATTGATAAAGAGACTTCATCAGGCGGAAGTATTTCAGAAAACTAATTACCAAACAATAGATTAAAATATAAGCCGGCTCATCATATATGAGTCGGCTCTTTTAATTTTTACTTGGCTAAAAGCAGCTCAAATAAAATGCATTTCTACCCTTTCTAAGGATGATTTATCCTAAAAACTAATACTATACTCCCAAATTTAATCAAAAAAAAACACTATTTATTAAACATTTAACAGATTATTAGGGGGAGTTGCCTACATTTGTAACAAAGTAATAATTATTTGTAAAAACATTATTTAAGGCCAACAAGTATGCAACAAAAAAACAACCCACATTCATTTCATGTACCGGTAATGGGGATTGCTTTTACAATAGACACTCCTGTTAAAATTGCAAAATATGGTATTTCTTCCGTTATTTCAATTGTTGATGACATCATCATTGAAAAAATGGATGAATATTATTCAAAAAAATTTAAAATCCCATATCAATCAATTTCAACAAAAGTAGAGGACTATAGAGCTAAAAGAATTACTTCCTACCTAAATACGGTAGATATTATTGTAAAACAAAAATTTGAAAATCTAAAGAAAAGTTTTGATCAGAAAAATAGTGACTTTGAAAAATACATGGAAATGCTTCCTGATTTTTCTGAACTAAAGCAAAATTTCATTCAAACCATTCAACACAATACAGTAAAAGAAGATTTACATAATTGGATTCAAAGCAACCTAAAACCTGGGAGCATTGATGTGAATATCATGACCAAATTAGACAAGCCCAATTATAGCAAAAAAGACTTATTGCCAATTGAATTTAATGATGCACACGCAGCACTAAGAGGTTTTGCAAATAGCACTTTGGAATCATCTGTTGTGCTTTCTGCTGGTATGAATCCAAGATTGTACAGTTATTTTGAAAATTTCAATGATTTTTTTCCGAATGAAAACAATCAGCTTAAAAAGAAGATTATTTTAAAAGTAAGTGACTACAGATCGGCAATTATTCAAGGAAAATTT
>JAGXIN010000131.1 GCA_024635575.1 Flavobacteriia bacterium | reverse complement strand
GTCACGAAATAAAATAATTGACTAAAATGTAAACAAAAGCGGTTTAAAATCTTTCGGTTCCTCGGTGCGGTGCTCTTTTAAAATATTGTAGCCATAATGCGTTTTTACCAATTTCTGAAAATCAAACTTTAATCTTGGAAATTCTCGCAATAATTTATCAAAATTATCGGTTTTAGACGTCTTCATAAAGTAATATAAAATTTCAGCGTAGGCCCGAGTCAAAGTTTTGTTGAACTTGTCGCTTTTTAAAGCTGTTTTAAAGTAATTTTCTTTTATGTGGATGCTTTTAACGATGGCAACTTCCAATCCATGTTTTTGGATTAAAATCCAGGACAATTTCAACATGGTTTCGTGAGTAAATAATTCTGGGCTTAATGAACAATTTTCTATTTGTTCAAGAAGCTCATGGTCGCTTAGTTGGTTAGTGGAAATCATAGCTGTAGTTGATTTTTTTAGTTTTAGTTTATAATAAATAGATGCAATTATTAACAAAAGGTTGCGTGTTAATTACTACATTTATAGCAAATATAGTGAAATTATGCAAGCTGAAATAATTACCATTGGAGATGAAATTTTGATTGGGCAAATTTTAGACTCAAATTCAAAATGGATTGCCTCGGAATTGACTAAAATAGGAATTTCGGTTTATCAAATTACCTCTATTCAAGATGATCGGCAGCATATTTTAAAAGCGGTGAAAGAAGCGCAATCCAATGTCGATATTGTTATTTTAACAGGTGGCTTAGGTCCTACAAAAGACGACATCACCAAATTAACGCTGGCCGAATATTTTAACGACACTTTGGTGTTAAATGATGAAATTGTTTTACATATTGAAGAAATGTTTGCCAAGATTAATTATCCGTTTACTGAGGTAAACAGAAATCAGGCTTTGATACCTTCAAAATGTATTCCTTTGAAAAATGAATTTGGCACAGCGCCGGGAATGTGGTTTTGCCAAAACAATAAAGTGTTGGTTTCGTTGCCTGGTGTTCCTGTTGAAATGAAAGGATTGATGTCGCAAAGCGTATTACTTAAAATACAAGGAACCTATAAATTGCCCTTTATTCTTCATAAAACAATCATAACGTATGGGATGGGGGAAAGTATGCTTGCGGCAAAAATTGAAGATTGGGAATCTAATTTGCCGTTTTTTGTCAAGTTAGCCTATTTACCATCTTTTGGAATGGTTCGTTTGCGATTAAGTGCCAAAGGGGCTGCGAGGGAAATGCTGGAAGAGGGTATGCTACAAGAAATGGAAAAGTTGGTGAAATTAATTCCCGATATCATTATTGGTTTTGAGGAAAATGAAACGATTGAAACGATTATCGGGCAATTGTTAACAGAAAAAAAACAGACTTTGTCGTTGGCGGAGAGCTGCACAGGAGGGAATATCGCTAAAATAATCACTTCAGTTCCAGGCGCATCCAATTATTTTGTGGGAGGAATAGTGGCTTATAGCAAAATAATAAAAATTAAGGAGCTGAATGTGCCTGAAAAAATAATAGCAGAAAATACCGTTGTGAGCGCCCAAACAGCGGAAGCTATGGCGAAGGGCATTCAAGAAAAATTCAACACGGATTATGGGGTTGCAACTACAGGAAACGCTGGACCAACAACAGATGAAACCGACAAAACAGTCGGAACTGTTTTTATCGCTATTGCCACACCGACAACCGTTTTTTCAAAAGAATTTTTCTTCGGAAAACCTCGAGAAAAAGTAATTGCCCGTGCTTCAAACAAAGCATTGGAATTGTTGAGGAAAGAAATTTTGAAAAACTAACAAAATAAGTTTGTGTATTCAAGTTTAAAGAATTAATTTTGCATCTCGTTTTGAGAATATACTAAAAAGGTACAGAAATATGTCAAGAGTTTGCGAACTTACTGGAAAAAAAGCAATGGTTGGAAACAATGTTTCTCACGCATTGAATAGAACTAAAAGAAAATTTGACGCTAATTTAATTAAAAAGCGTTTTTATATTCCTGAAGAAGATAGATGGGTTGTCTTAAAAATATCTACATCTGCTTTAAAGAATATCAATAAATTAGGAATCTCAGCTGTTTTGAAAAAAGCAGTGGCAAATGGTTTTTATAAAAAATAATAGAGATGGCAAAGACTAAAGGAAATAGAATTCAAGTAATTTTAGAGTGTACAGAACATAAAGGTACAGGATTACCTGGTACTTCCAGGTATATTACCACAAAGAACAAAAAGAATACCCCGGATAGAATGGAAATTAAAAAATTCAACCCTATCTTGAAAAAAATGACTGTTCATAAAGAAATTAAATAATATAGGATCATGGCAAAGAAATCAGTAGCATCGTTACAAACAGGATCAAAAAGATTGACAAAAGCTATAAAAATGGTGAAATCTCCTAAAACTGGAGCTTACACTTTTGTAGAAGCTATTTTGGTTCCCTTACAGGTAAAAGACTTCTTGAGCAAAAAATAAAAATTTGTTTATAGATTAACGACTTAGGCTACTTTCAATCTTTTTGAGAGTAGTTTTTTTTTATATTTACATCAGTAATTTTTAAAAAATGAGTTTATTCAATAAATTATTTTCCAAAGAAAAGAAAGAAACTCTGGACAAAGGGCTGGAAAAAACAAAAACAACGTTTTTTTCGAAGCTTTCCAAAGCGATTGCAGGAAAATCGAAGGTTGATGATCAGGTTTTGGACAATTTGGAAGAAGTGTTAATCTCTTCTGATGTCGGCGTGGTGACAACACTTAAAATTATTGAACGGATTGAAGCAAGAGTTTTAAAAGATACTTATTTGGGAACTGATGAGTTAAATTCAATGCTGAGGCAGGAAATAGCTGGTTTATTGGCCGAAACCAATGCAGGAAATGAAACTGATTTCACAACTCCTTCAGATAAAAAACCATATGTAATTATGGTAGTTGGTGTAAATGGTGTTGGAAAAACAACAACCATTGGCAAACTGGCCTCACAATTCACGAAAAGTGGCAAAAAAGTGGTGCTGGGCGCTGCAGATACTTTTCGGGCAGCCGCAATTGATCAATTACAGGTTTGGGCCGACAGAGTTGGCGTGCCTATGGTTCGTCAGGAAATGGGAAGCGATCCCGCTTCCGTGGCTTTTGATACGTTGAAATCTGCCGTAACACAAAATGCAGATGTGGTGATTATAGACACTGCTGGCAGGTTGCACAATAAAATCAATTTAATGAATGAGCTGACCAAAATAAAACGGGTTATGGAAAAAGTGGTTCCCGATGCGCCTCACGAAGTATTGTTGGTGTTGGATGGCTCCACAGGTCAGAATGCTTTTGAACAGGCCAAACAATTTACCAAAGCAACAGAAGTAACTTCACTGGCAGTTACAAAGCTGGATGGCACAGCCAAAGGCGGTGTGGTGATCGGCATTTCAGATCAGTTTAAAATTCCGGTGAAATATATAGGGGTTGGCGAAGGTATTGACGACTTACAGGTATTTAATAAAATTGAGTTTGTGGATTCATTTTTTAAGTAAAATAAATTACAAAATTTAATAATTTTTATATGAAAAATTATCTTTTTTTGACGTTTTTGATTTTAATGTTATCAGGAAAAAATGTTGTGGCCCAAAATCAGGATTCAATCAAAAAAAGCACTGTTTCAATAAAAGATTTCAGAGAGTTTAAAGTGCTGGACTCCAAATATATTGATATTGAAGTTTTATGGACCCCATTCAATAAAGATTTAAAAGGTTTTTCCGAAGAAATATATGCAAATTTAAAGCCTTTAATTTTAGAACAAGATATCCCAACGTTGCAAAAAAATATTGCAGAAGGCAAACTCACCTATGAAAAGTTGGTTTTGTTTTATTTATACCGCATCAGAAAATTTGACAGGCAAAATAGCCAATCACTAAATGCCATAATTGCATTAAATCCAAGTGTTATAGAAGAAGCCAGACAAAAAGATAAGCAACCGAAACCTTCGAGTGAATTCTCTGTTTTTGGAATGCCTATTTTGTTGAAAGACAATATCAATGCAGCAGGAATGCCAACTACTGCTGGAGCTGCAGCATTGGAACATAATTTAACAGGTGATGCTTTTATCGTAAAACAATTAATAAGTAAAGGAGCCCTAATTTTGGGAAAAACAAATTTAAGCGAATGGGCTTATTTTTTCTGCGAAGACTGCCCAAGCGGCTATAGTGCAATGGGTGGACAAACATTAAACGCCTACGGGAGAAGAATATTTGATACCGGTGGATCAAGTTCTGGAAGCGGGGTTGCGGTTTCAGCTAATTTTTGTGTCGCTGCAGTGGGCAGTGAAACTTCTGGTTCCATTTTATCTCCTTCAAGCCAAAATTCCGTTGTTGGTTTAAAGCCTACATTGGGTTTGCTCAGTAGAACCGGAATCATACCTATTTCAAGTACCTTAGACACTCCAGGGCCAATGACCAAAAATGTAATTGACAATGCTATTATGCTCGATGCCATGACAGGAGTTGATGTAAACGACAGTGCTTCAGTTATATCGGAATCAGCATACAGCAATTTAGAAAATACTTCCCTGAAAGGCAAACGCTTTGGCTCTTTTAAAGGGCTTATGGAAGATTCTTTATATGTGGAAGCCCTTTCAAAGCTTAAAAATGAAGGTGCTGAAATTATTGAAATTGAAGAGCAGCAAATAGACTTGCCCGGATTTATACGTTTGCTGAATTTGGATATGAAAAATGATTTGCCGGTCTATCTTCAGAAATATGCCAATGAAGCTATTTCCTTTAAATCGGTGGGAGATTTGATTGAGTTCAACAAAAAAGACAGTTTAAAAAGATTGCCATACGGACAAGCTTTGTTTCTGGGCATTGTTGCGGACAAGGGAAATGAAGAAGATTTACAAAAAATAAAAGATACTTTAAGCACTAATGGCAAATTATTTTTTGATGTGCCTATGAAAATATACAATTTGGATGGCATATTGTCCATCAACAACTTTCACGCAGGTTATGCGGCAGTTGCAAAATATCCGGCCATAACAGTTCCAATGGGGTATCAAACAGATGGAAAACCGAAAGGTTTGACATTTATCGCCAAACCGTTTCAGGAAAAATCGTTGTTGCAATGGGCTTTTGATTATGAAAAAGCAAGCAATAAACGAACTGCCCCAAAAAATTATAATTAAACCTTATTGACGTAATAATTTTAGAATTTAAAGTATTATAGCTTATAAAAGTGATGCTTTTTTACGTCCTAAATTAAATTTATGAGAACAAAATCGAAAAAAGAAAATAAAATAAACGTTGTTACTTTAGGGTGTTCCAAGAATGTTTACGACAGTGAAGTGTTGATGGGACAATTATTGGCGAACAAAAAAAATGTGGTTCACGAAGATGAAAATGATGAAGGAAATATCGTGGTAATTAATACCTGTGGTTTTATTGGCGATGCAAAAGAAGAATCCATAAATACCATTCTGCATTATGTCAATAAAAAAGAATTGGGTGAAGTTGACCGGGTTTATGTAACAGGTTGCTTAAGTGAGCGTTATAAACCCGATTTGCAAAAGGAAATTCCCAATGTTGATGAATATTTTGGCACGCATGATTTGCCCAACCTGTTAAAAGTGTTGGAGGCCGATTACAAACATGAACTTATTGGCGAAAGATTGACTACCACACCAACCCATTATGCCTATTTAAAAATTGCAGAAGGTTGTGACAGACCCTGTTCATTTTGTGCTATTCCTTTAATGCGCGGAAAACATGTATCCACACCGATTGAAAATTTAGTGATTGAAGCCACAAAACTGGCAAAAAAAGGAATCAAGGAATTGATCTTAATTGCGCAGGATTTAACTTATTACGGACTGGATATTTACAAAAAAAGAGCTTTGGCCGATTTGTTGATCGCATTGGTAAAAATTGACGGGATAGAATGGATTCGACTACATTATGCATTCCCTACAGGTTTTCCGTTGGATGTATTAGAGGTCATTCACAATGAACCAAAAGTGTGCAATTATCTAGACATTCCATTACAACATATTAATGACGATATTTTAAAGTCAATGCGCAGGGGAACTTCCCATGAAAAAACAACCAATTTAATTGCGGAGTTCAGAAAATCAGTTCCGGATATGGCAATAAGGACAACCTTAATTGTTGGGTATCCTGGTGAAACGGAGGCAATATTTCAGGAGTTAAAAGAATGGGTAGCCGCTATGCGTTTTGAACGTTTGGGCGTTTTTGCCTATTCCCATGAAGAAAATACCCATGCGGCCAGTTTAAAAGACAATGTTCCTGAAAAGGTGAAACAGCAACGGGTAAGCGATATTATGGACATGCAAAGCCAGATTTCTTTTGAATTGAATCAGGAAAAAGTTGGTAAAATATTTAAGGTCATAATCGACAGAAAAGATGGCAATTATTTTATAGGAAGAACAGAATTTGATTCTCCTGATGTGGATAATGAAGTGTTGATTGATGCTACAGAAAACTACGTTCAAGTGGGTAAATTCGCCAATATAAAAATTACTTCGGCTACGGAATTTGATTTATACGGGGAACCTGAAAAAAGTTAAAAGTTAAAAGTGAGAAGTGAACTGTGAAGTGCAATGTTAACAGTTCTCAGACAACAGTTAAACAAATAAGCAACTAAACGATTAAACTTAAAAAGCGAGCATCAGCTCGCTTTTTTTTGTTAATTTAAGAACACAGCATTGGCAAAAAACAGTTTTCCGTTTTGCCAAAATGACCTGAATAATGGATTGTCTACCATATAAATCACTTTTCCTTTTCCTTTTCGCTCAACCCCAAACAATAGAGAATTCGGAACACTTTTTAACGCATCTGAACCTGCAAATCCAGAATAATTACTGGTATCTTCAGGGAAATAAGCAACATTAATACCTTCTTTCAACAGGTTGTATGCAACATTTCTTAATTTCAAACTGTAATAATTACTTGAATATCCAAAAGCAAGTGGGTGCGTATTGTCTACAGTACTTTTAAAAATACTTCCGGTAATGGTGTTTTTCAATGCTTCACGCTCCCATTGATTGTAAGGAACAATATTTTGTTTTGTGGATAAACTGTCTTTTGTAGGCTTCGTTTTTAAGGAATAACCTTCTTTGTCGGCAAAATTTGAAACGGCGCTTCCAATGGCGATTATGGTTCCCTTGTTGGTAACATATGCCGATAGCTGTGCTAAGGTTTCTTTATCCGCAGTATAGCCTTCAGGTATTATTAAAACATCATATTGAGATAAATCTAATTTATTGAAATTTAGACTATTAAGCACATGTAACGGATATTTAAGTTCGGTTTCGAAAAAATGCCAAATTTCGCCAAAATTTAAAGAAGAGGTTCCTTCGCCTGAGATAACTGCCACTTTTTTATGACGAATGATCGAAACATTGCCTGAGCCAAAATCAAAACCAGTAGCTACCATACCTGAATTTACGGAAGTCACTTTTTTATTCGATTTGTTGGCGGTTTCAATAAGAATTTCATCAAAATTTTGAATATTTTTATTTTCGCCCTTCATCACAATCAGTGAACCTTTGGCATATTGATTTCCTTCAATTGAAAAATCAGCTTGGCTAAAACGAACAATAAATCCTTTTTCCAATAAAGCGCCCAAGAATTGTGCATCGGAAACTTCATGATAGTTGCCGATATAAGCATAAGCATCTTTATTCATTTCATTGTTGAAATTTATAGATTGAAGCTGGCTGTTTTCACGGAAAGGAATTTCTGTTTCAGCGGCAAAACCATGCAAACCATAAGCGAATGGAAGACTCCAGGCAGTAATGTCATAAGTTACGGAATCAGATAATTTAGCTTCCGGTTCAAACAATGCTATTACCATTTTACCTTTTGGCTGATTGGTTGAAACAATTAAATCACTTTTTAATGTTTGAATGGATTTTGTGGTTTTGGAATCATAATCATAAGCGTTTAATTTTTTCCCTTCTGAAACAAAACTTTGAATCTCATGTTTGTCTAAAAGTGTTTTTAGGCTTAACATTTTTTCCAAATCGCCTCTTAAAATATAACTTTTGTATTTTAGATTGGCATTGTCAAAGAACTTTTCAAATGATGAAAGTAACTTTGAGGCATTTTTTGAAGTCATTTCCACCGTCGAAATTCCAGTAGTTAAATGGTGCGCAATCCGGTCAGTTAATGAAAGAACAGTTCCATTCTCAGTAGTAACTCCCAATCCGCCTCTTCCTCCTCCTGCCTGTTCGTAGGTCATACCAATAGCGCCCATATAAGTAGGATAGGTATCTCCATAACTTGGGTATAATAAATCAAATCGCTCTTTTGTGAAATAAGCCCATCCGTTTTTATCAAAATAACGGGCATTATTTTTACCGATTTGTGTTTGAAAATCACGTTGCCAGTCAGTGATAATTTCGTGAAAAGGTTCTGCGGCAGGCGCAAAATAATAAGGACTGTTGATGCCTTGTTCGTGAAAATCTACGTGTACTTGGGGCATCCATTTATTGTATATTTTTAAACGTTGCTGCGTTTCAATTTGTGTGGCCCAGGCCCAATCCCTGTTTAAATCGAATAAATAATGGTTTGCTCTGCCTTCCGGCCAAGGTTCATGATGTTCGGTCGTTTCCGGATTTGGATTGTACGGGGTGTTTTTTGTTTGACTGTACCAATTTACATATCGGTCGCGCCCATCCGGGTTTAAACAAGGGTCAATAATGACCAAAGTATTTTTTAACCAATCTTGTTTTGTGGTTACCAGCTCGTACAATGTCTGCATGGCAGCTTCTGAACTTGATGCTTCATTGCCATGAACATTGTAACTCAGCCATACCAAAGCGATTTCCGAAGTCGGATTTCCTTTTAAAATTCCTGTTCTTTTTAAATTGTCTTCTCTTATTGTTTCAAGATTTTTTATGTTTTCTTCTGAAGAAATAAACGAAACGTATAAAGGTCTTTGCTCATTTGTTTCTCCATATGTTTCAAGCTGAACACTTGTTGAATTTTGACTTACATATACAAAGTAATCCACCACTTTATGATGTCTTGTGAACTGCGAACCAAGTTCATAACCTAAAAATTCGGCAGGCGATTTAAGTTTTTGTGCATTTGTTGAAATGGATATTGCAGCAATAGCAAAAATTAAAAGGAATCGTTTTTTCATTTCTTAAATTTAAATGCCAAATGTACCTAAATAAAATTAATTATGTAGTTGGTATATAAATATGCAATAGGTATATTACGCTAAAATAAAAACAATTGAAAAAAGCCTATTTTAACTGGAGTACGGGGAAAGATTCTGCTTTAGCACTTTATAAAATTTTAAAGGAAAACAATTATGATGTCAATACTTTGGTCACAACTGTAAACAAGCAGTTAGGGAAAGTTTCGATGCATGCCATACCTGAAAATTTACTGGAAGATCAGGCAAAAAGTATTGGGTTGCCTTTGTATAAAATATATTTTTCAGAAGAGGCTTCTATGGAAGAATACAGCCTGGCTATGAAAGAAAGCTTGAAAATGTTGGTGGCAAGCAACTATGGGTATGCCGTTTTTGGAGATATATTTTTAGAAGACCTAAAGAAATATAGAGAAGAAAAGTTGGCAGAATTGGGCTTAAAGGGTATTTTTCCTTTATGGAAAAGGGATTCTAAAGAATTAATTCAGGAGTTTTTTGCTTTGGGTTTTAAGGCGATAACGGTGAGTGTAAATGCTAAATTATTGGATGAAAGTTTTGTTGGGAGGGTGTTGGATGAAAATTTTATAAACGATTTGCCTCCCAACGTTGATATTTGCGGCGAAAATGGGGAGTTCCATACTTTTGTTTATGATGGGCCTATTTTTTCATACCCAATAAAATACAGGATTGGAGAAAAAGTGTTAAAAACTTATAAATCAAACCAATCAAATGCTTGGGATACCAGTTTTTGGTTTTGCGATTTGGTGAAAGATTAAATAAATCAGTTTTCTTCTTTAAAAAGCAAATAAAGCAATATAATTCCTTAACAAATTAGCGAATTCCCCAACAGTTTAACTACTTTTTTATTTTAACAAAACATTCTAAATTTAGTTCCCTATTTTCGTAAAAGTTACTCCAAGTTCCTCTTTTTCTGTGAAATAGGTTGTAGATTAGAGGTGATATTTATGCCAATAGTCCGGAAAGTATTACTTCGAACTTAAAAGTAACAACGCACCGATATATAAATATTAAAAAAATTAAAGGAAATTTTAATACAGAAGAACTATCTGCAATAATGGACAGAAATTCATTAATAGTAATTATATTTGATATATAAAACTTAAAATTATGGCTAAAGAGATTATTAAAGGTACTGTTCCTAAAAAACCGCTTATTGATATCCCTCCGGAGAAACCATTAATTGATGTCCCCGCTCCGAAGAAACCGGCTATTGATGTCCCTATTCCTGAAAAACCACTTATTGACATTCCTAATCCGAAAGAACCAGATATTGATATCCCAGTTCCGGAAAAACCAGAGATCAATGTGCCTAATCCAAAAAAATAAGGATAATGAGAATGTTTTTAAAATTTTATTTTAATATTTAGTGCATGTAAATAAATCTAATAAAACCTAGCATTTATAAAAGTACTTACAAAATCATTATTTTATCAATTGTTCTTAAAATCATACTTTTGTAAAAAAATAAATTGAAGGTCAATATGAATGAAAATTCTGAAGAAAACGAAAATACCAAATACGATTTTGAAAAACATTGGAACAATGCTTATCAAAAATCACCCATAACAAATTTAGGCTGGTATGAGGAAAACCCAGAGCCGTCCATGGAATTAATAGAGGTCTGCAACTTGCCAAAAGAGGCCTTAATTTTTAATGCAGGTGCCGGTGCAACCACTTTAATTGCGCAATTATTGAATGAAGGTTATGAAAATATAGTGGTAAACGACATTTCATCAGCGGCTTTAAAGGAATTAAGCAACAATCTTTCCCTTTACAAAAATGCACATATAAATTATATTATTGATGATTTAACCAATCCGTCTGAATTATTAAAATTAAAAAATGTTGATTTGTGGCATGACAGGGCGGTATTGCATTTTTTTACAGAACAATACCAACAAAATGCTTATTTTGATTTGTTGAAAAAAGCTATAAAACCAAAAGGATTTGTAATTTTGGCTGAGTTTAATTTAGAAGGCGCCAAAAAATGTAGCGGACTTGACGTATTTAATTACAATGAAGAAATGCTTCAGGAACGCTTGGGAAGCGATTTTGTGTTATTGAAATCTTTCAATTATACCTACTTCCAGCCTTCAGGAAATACAAGAGAATATGTATATACATTGTTTCAGAAAAAATAGTAATAATTAATTAATGAGTGTATATAATATTCCTTTCGCAGTTACCGGTTATTTTTCAAAACTAATTTGTGATTATTTGGACAAGAAGTCTGAACTATCTCAATTTTATGGGAATTTTCCAGATGTCGCAGGATTTAAAGATCAGATTGAGATAAAAAAAATGTCTTTCAAAGTGCAGTCGAGGAATCTCCTGACAGATGTACTTATGCAGCAATATAAAAATACGGATGTTTCAGTAAATACCAGCCAGAATATAGCATCTCTATTGGACGAAAACACTTTTACAATTACCACAGGACATCAGTTAAATATTTTTACAGGGCCTTTATATTTTTTGTATAAAATTGTAACAGCCATTAATTTGGCCAAAAGATTAAAAAAGGAATTTCCGAAGCAAAATTTCGTGCCGGTGTACTGGATGGCAACTGAAGACCACGATTTTGAGGAAATTCAATATTTCAATGTAAACAACACTAAAATTAGCTGGAACCGGGAAAGCAACGGTGCAGTTGGCCGATTAAAAACTGATGGATTCGATGATGTTTTTAAAGAATTTTCAGCGCTTTTGGGAACTTCCAGCAATGCAGATGAGTTGCGGAAATTGTTTAAAAATGCCTATTTAGAAAATGATAATCTGGCGACTTCCACACGCTATTTGGTAAACGAACTTTTCGGAGAATATGGACTTGTCATAGTTGATGGGGATGACGTGCGATTGAAAAAACAATTTACGTCTTTTGTGAAAGAGGAGTTGCTTCAAAATACTTCTTTTAAGCAGGTTTCTGAAACCAACAAAAGGCTCGGAACTGATTATAAAATACAGGTAAATCCGCGAGAAATTAACTTGTTTTACTTGAAAGATAGTATTAGGGAACGCATCATTTCTGAAGACAACCTATTTAAGATTAACAATACAAGTCTTATATTTTCGGAAAATGAAATCTTAAGGGAAGTTGAAGAACATCCTGAACGATTTAGTCCAAACGTGATTTTGCGGCCGCTTTATCAGGAAATTGTGTTGCCAAACCTTGCTTATATTGGTGGAGGCGGAGAGCTGGCATATTGGTTTCAGCTAAAAAATTATTTCAATAGTGTAAACATTCCTTTTCCAATTTTAATATTGCGAAATTCCGTGTTGTTGGCCAATAAAAAACAGATATCGAAACTGAATAAATTAAACATTTCAATCCCTGAAATTTTCGAAAACCAGGAATCGTTGACTGCAGAGGCTGTTAAGGAAGTTTCTGAAGTGAAAATTGATTTTTCTGAACAAAAAAAGTACCTGCGACAACAATTTATTGATTTAAAAGAATTGGCTAAAAAAACCGATGCTACTTTTATAGGTGCTGTAAATGCCCAGGAAAAAAAACAACTTAAGGGACTTGATAATTTGGAAAAAAGGTTATTAAAAGCGCAAAAGCGAAAACTTTCTGACACTGTTGATCGGATTACGAGTTTGCAGAATGAGTTGTTTCCCAACCAAAGTCTTCAGGAGCGCAATCAAAATTTTTCAGAATTTTACGAAGTTCTTGGACGTGATTTAATCCCAATGTTGCTTAAAAATACAGATCCGCTGAAATTTGAGTTTACGGTTATTGAATTTACTTAGAAATAGGGTTGAAAGCTAGAATTTTATCCTTAAAAGTATACTGAATTTCCAGAACTTTTTCATTTCTTATTTTTGTGGCTTCCTCCTCAGTCAATTCAAAATCTATTTCCGAATAATAGGCCAATGTGTTTTTAATTTGATTGGATTCAACATCGGTATTGTCAGAGCTTAGCACTAAGGAGTCATTTTCAAAAACAAAGGTAAGTGTGCAGCCTATTCGTTTTATTTTGGTTGAAAAATCACCGATGATGATGGTTTTTATGAAAGGAAATCCCCCCAATTCTTCAATATCCAAATAAACGGCATTGCTGCTGTTTTCTCCATATTTTGTTCCGCCTTTAAAATCAATTTCAGAAATGAGGGCTGTAGAACTTGGAACTTTTTGGGATTTGAAGGGATTTAAGAAAGAAAATGCCATAATTTTTTGTGTTTTTCTAGTTGTGATAAGCTTGGTTATGTACCAAATTTTCTCCGCAGTTTGCGCATTTTTCCGCTGTGCCTGAACCACCAAAACATCCTTTTGCGCATGTGTAATGGTAAATGCCTTTGGCATTTTTTGCAGGAGAAGGTTGGGTTGGTGCTTTTGTTGCTGGATTTCCGCCATTATATTTTGGAACATTTAAAGGTCCGTTTTTCATTAAATCCTGGTTGTGGTAGGCATCATTATGCAAATAAGGAGTTTTACAGACTGGACAAGCACCTGAAACATCACCGCCGCTGTTTTCGCATTTATTCGCACAAATATAATGTTTTACGGAAGTGGTTGACTTATTTTTCTGAAGTACTGGTTTTGGTTTTTCTTCTTTGCAAGAAATGGAAATTGCCAAAACAAAAAATAAAATAATTTTCCAAATATTCATAGTAATTGGTATTTCTTTATAACTGATGATTCCAGCAAATATAATAAAATTTAGATGAAGGCAAAATTATTTAGCCAATGGGGCAATTAGC
>JAGXIN010000023.1 GCA_024635575.1 Flavobacteriia bacterium | reverse complement strand
TAACAATATGAACTTTTTCTCCTTGAATAATGTTTGCTGCATCCATTAAATCCTCATCAATAGTAATGCTGCCGATATAATTTAAATCGGCGCCGGTTACTTTAACTCTGTGAATTTTTGATTTTACGACTTGTATTTGCATAGTGCAAAATTAATGATTTTGAATTAATCTGTGATATTTATAAACTTATATTATCTATGAGCCTTACATTTCCTGCAAAAACGGCAATAAAGGCGCGGTATTTTTTCGCTGGATTTTTAGTCTCAACCGGTAAAAGTGTGTCTTCATCTGCAATTTCAACATATTCCAAGCGAAATATCGGATGATTTTTAAATTCATTTTCAACCCATTTCACCACTTCCGAAGCATTTTTTGTGCCAAATTTGTCTTTGGCTTTCTTTAATGTTTCATAAATAAATGGTGCTGCGGTCCGTTGTTCTTTGGTGAGCCTCATATTTCTTGAACTCATAGCCAAACCGTCCATTTCTCTGTGAATGGGACAAGCAATAATTTTTACGTGAAGATTTCTTTTTTCCGTCATTTTACGAATGATCTGGATTTGCTGAAAATCTTTTTCACCAAAATAGGCCTTATGTGGTTTCACAATCTCAAACAACCGTTCAACAATGGTGCCTACGCCGTTAAAATGGCCAGCCCTAAATTTTCCTTCCATTTGAAATTCCAATCCGTCAAAATCAAAGGATTGCGACTGAATATCGTTGGCATAAATTTCCTCGGGAGTTGGGGTAAAAACGATGTCGCAATAGGTAGATTTTAATAGGGACAAATCTTTATCAATCGTTTTGGGGTAATTTATTAAGTCTTCGGCGTTATCAAACTGCGTTGGGTTCACAAAAATACTTACCACCACAATATCATTCTCTTTTTTTGCCTTTTCCACAAGCGATAAATGCCCTTCATGAAGAGCACCCATAGTGGGCACAAAGCCAATAGTAGTACCGTTTTTAAGCGATTTTAATTTTTCTTGTACCGATTTTATTTTAGCAAAAACTAACATAACGGATTGTTAATAAACGTTAAAAGCGTGCAAACTTACATTTTTCAAGCTAAATTCTACATTAATTTTCGTAATTTTGCATATATTTTAAAAATAAGAGCTGGTTTTATGAAAGATAAGAGAGTATTGATTGTTTCTTCAGAAGTTGTTCCCTATTTACCTGAAAATGAATTGTCAACAACCTCATTTGAAACAGCAAAAATGATTCATAGCAACGGAGGGCAAACACGAATTTTTATGCCTCGGTATGGATTAATAAATGAAAGAAGACATCAACTCCATGAAGTTATTCGTTTGTCTGGGATGAACCTGGTAATCAATGACATGGATATGCCTTTAATTATTAAAGTTGCTTCAATTCCAAAGGAAAGAATGCAGGTATATTTTATTGACAATGATGAGTATTTTAAAAGAAAATCATTGTTTTCTGATGAAGACAATAACTTGTTTGAGGACAATGATGAACGCGCTATATTTTTTGCCAAAGGCGTGGTGGAAACCGTAAAAAAATTAAATTGGTCACCTGATATTATACACGTTAATGGGTGGATGGCTTCGCTTTTACCGTTATATATTAAAGAATATTATAAAGATGACCCCTTATTTTCAAATAGCAAAATAGTAACATCTATATATAATAATGGTTATGAAGGCTCATTAAATGATAAGTTTTTTGATAAGATTAAGTTTGATAATATTGATGAATCTAAAATTGAGACCATCTCTAATCCAACCTACTCAAATCTTTTAATTAATGCCATTGAAAATTCTGATGCAGTTATTAAAGCGAGCGAGCAACTTCCCAGTGATTTGCTTGACTATTTAAAAACTTGCGACAAACCGGTATTGGATTATTTTCCAATCAGTGAATTTGACAGTGCCTACACCAATTTTTACTTAAACAAAGTTTTATCATAAAATCCAAAATTTATATGTCAATTAAAGTTGTAAATGCTTTAAAATATTTAGGGCTATGCTCATTAGTATTTTTTACTATAATTTCATGCGAAAAGGAAATTGAAAGTATAGGCGTTAACCTTGTTAACAACAATAATTTTTCCACAAATAAAGATACTTCAGAGGTTATAACATCCAATAAAAATATTGACAGTGTGCCGTCCAGCGGCGTTGCGCAATATTTATTGGGGGTTTATTCCGATAATGAATTTGGAACCTTAAAAGCGTCTATTGTGTCGCAAATAAACCTTCCAAATACAGTAGAAGGTTATAATTATGGAACAAACTACGGGATAGATTCCATTTTAATGATTATACCTTATCAAGCAACCAAAGAAGAAAATTATACAGACGGAAAACCAAAATTTTCTATTGACTCTGTATTTGGAAATGCAGATGTTGCATTTCAATTGGGCGTTTATGAATTAAAAACGTTTTTAAATACCTTAGATCCAACTGACCCTTCAAAGCCTGCCATTTATTATTCCGATAAAGAATTCCAAAAAGGAGATACACCATTTTATTTGGGAAACTTTAAAGTCAATCCAAATGATACGGTATCATATATTAAAAGATATATGCCTGACGGAATTACCTCTTATGATACTGACACCGTTAAACAAACAGATTTAGGCCCAAGTATTAGAATTCCCTTAAATAAAAGTGCAATTCAGCAACTTTTTGTTGACAATGCTGCTGGTGACGAGTTTCAATCTCTTGACAATTTTCAACATTATTTTAGAGGTTTCTATATTGAAGCCAAAGAATTAACTTCCAATAAATCTCATCTGGTTTCATTAGTGATGTCAAATGCCAAAATGGTTATTTATTATTCAAAAGATGAGGATGAAGGTGCAACCATTGATTTAAATGGCAACGGTGTAAATGGTGAGTTGGGCGTGAGAACCAAACACAGCTATGATTTTTCATTTGGGGGCGTAAAATCAAATGTGCTGAAAAGAGATTATACCGTTTCACATCAAAGTGGTGAAGACAGGTTATATGTGCAGGGAGCTTCAGGTTCAATGGCAACTATTGAATTGTTTAGCAATGAAGACTTAGCCGATTTACAAGATAATAATTGGCTGATAAATGATGCGAGTTTAATTTTTTATGTTGATCAAAATGCTGCCAGTTCAATTGCTCCTGAACGATTGTTTATATACAATTATGACGAGAATATACAGATAGCCGATGTTATGACCGAAGGAATAGGCGCAGTAGGAGGACTATTGGAAAGAGATGCTGACGGGAAGCCTTACCGATATGTTATTAAAATAACAGATTATATGTCTAGATTGTTAAAAACAGATGAACCGCTAGACTTAGTGAAAATAGGATTAAAAGTTTACAATCCTTCAGATATCCCTACCGCTATTAATGATGTTAAAATTAGAAAATATAGCTGGACGCCAAAAGGAGTAGTGTTGTTTGGAAATGACCCGAGTTTCGGCGATAAAAGAATAAAACTAGAAATATCTTATTCAAAAATAAATAATTAAAAAGAGAATTGCATGTGTGGAATTGCTGGTTATTTAGGTTTTAGAAAAGCTTATCCAATAGTTATCAACGGCTTACAGCGTTTAGAATATAGAGGTTATGACAGTGCTGGAGTTGTATTGCTTGATGGCAATGAAATGAGTCTTTATAAAACAAAAGGAAAGGTTTCTGATTTAAAAAAAATCATGAAACAAAAAAATATTGATGGAAATTTGGCTTTAGGCCATACGCGTTGGGCAACTCACGGTGTTCCAAATGATGAAAACTCACATCCTCATCTTTCAAATTCGGGAAAATTGGTCATTGTTCATAATGGAATTATAGAAAACTACGATACCATAAAAAAGGAACTAATCATTAGAGGGTATACTTTTAAAAGTGATACAGATACTGAAGTTTTAATAAATTTAATTGAAGAAGTTAAAATCAAGAATAAATGTAAGCTGGGTGAGGCTGTTCAAATGGCGCTTTCCAATGTGGTTGGTGCTTATGCCATTGCTGTTTTTGACATTTCAAAACCTGATGAAATCATTGTGGCCAAATTGGGAAGTCCAATAGCCATTGGTATCGGAGAGAATAATTCAGAATTTTTTGTTGCTTCAGATGCATCTCCATTTATAGAATATACAAGAAATGCCATTTATTTAGAAGATGAAGAATTGGCAATTATTAAATTAGGAAAGGAAATCAGGGTTCGAAAAATTCAGGACAATGCGATAGTTGAACCAGACATTCATCAATTAAAACTTAATTTAGAGCAAATTGAAAAAGGTGGTTATGACCATTTTATGCTGAAGGAAATCCATGAGCAGCCTGATGCTATTTTAGATGCATACAGAGGAAGGCTTTTAGCCTCCAAAGGCATCATAAAAATGGGCAGTGTTGACAATAATATTGCGAGATTTTTAAATGCAAATCGTATTGTGATTGTTGCCTGTGGAACATCATGGCATGCTGGGTTGGTTGCTGAATATTTATTTGAAGATTTGGCACGAATTTCTGTTGAAGTTGAATATGCCTCAGAATTTAGATACAGAAACCCAATCATAAATAAAAACGATGTAGTAATTGCAATTTCACAATCGGGTGAAACTGCAGATACATTGGCAGCTATAAAATTGGCAAAATCCAAAGGTGCTTTTGTGTTTGGAGTTTGTAATGTGGTTGGATCTTCCATTGCAAGAGAAACGGATACAGGTGCCTATACGCACGCAGGACCAGAAATAGGTGTGGCATCAACAAAAGCATTCACTACCCAAATTACAGTACTTGCCTTAATGGCATTAAAACTTGGTAATTTAAAAGGTGAGCTTTCAAACTCAAGGTATCACCATTATATACACGAAATGAGTTTAATTCCAGGTAAAGTGGAAGAAGTTCTTAAAATGGATACCGAAATTGAAAAAATAGCGGCAATTTATAAAGATGCCCCAAATTGCTTGTATTTGGGTAGAGGATTTAATTTCCCTGTGGCTCTGGAAGGCGCTTTAAAATTAAAGGAAATTTCTTATATTCATGCAGAAGGTTATCCTGCTGCCGAGATGAAACACGGACCTATTGCTTTAATTGATGAACATATGCCAGTTATAGTTATTGCAACTAGAAAGGGTCATTATGACAAAGTGGTGAGTAACATTCAAGAAATAAAAGCACGCCATGGTAAAATTATTGCAATTGTTACCAAAGGCGATACCATAGTTAGGGAAATGGCAGACCATGTGATTGAAATTCCTGAAACGGAGGAAGCTTTTACACCTCTTTTATCAACAATACCATTGCAATTATTGTCCTATTATATCGCTGTAATGCGAGGCTGTAATGTAGATCAGCCAAGAAATTTAGCAAAATCAGTAACCGTTGAATAATAAAAAGTTTAGTTTTAGACGAACTTTTTATTAAGTAACATTATAATGAACCACGTATTTGTTTCAAACATTACGTGGTATAAATATGGACAGTAAAGGGAGTTGCATTTGCCATATATACCTTCCGAAAGGCGTATCTATTTAGTATCCTGACGAATGTTATTTTTAAAAGTAATATAAATTTTTAGCGAATCAAATGAGCAAAAACTACAGATTTAAGCCATTCTTCTTCAGTATGAATATTTGAGAATTCTACTACCAAAATAATTATAAAATGCTTAAATATTGATTGTTGTAATCCAAATAAGATTGTAAAGGCTTAAACCAAAAACAAGTAAAATAATAGTAAGAAACAACACCAATTGGGTGTTTTTTTTAAATAGAAGTTTTTTCATAGCGTTTTTTTTTAATAATTTTAAATTCATATGTTTAAAATTACTCAGTAAAAGTATTACATTTTGATAAGATTACATAATATTTCAGCAAGATTCAATTACTTTTCCCCCAATTTATATTAAATTTAGGAATGTTATCCAATCAATTGAACTATCAATATTTTGAATAAAAACAGATCAAAGCATTAAGAAATTTTGTCATGAATCATCGTATGACACCCCTCATTCCATAATGTTAAAATGTCGGTTGCAACCTGTGCGCCACTGCCTGCGGCAATTGTAAACTGGCTTCTCCACCCAGCTAATACACCAGCCACGTATATTCCTTCGGCCATCAAGTGATTCTTGTTTTTTAGCATCACACGCTCTTTTTGAGGAGGTAAACTGCGATGAGGAATTACATACTGCATCAAACCTTCAATGTTAAAAAGATTTGAAGGACCAACAGCCACGACAACAGTTTTTGCATTGTAGGAATTTTTATTGGTGAATATCTTAAAATTTGGAAATTCTCCTTCAACTTTAGTCACCTTTTCATTTTCAATCTGAATCACATGAGGGTATAATTGTGAGAGTTGATTTAATCCGTCTTCCAAAACTTCACTGCCTTTGGTTCCTTTTTTAAATCCCAGCACATTGTTGAGCAAAGCTTCCTTTAGTGCCGAATTTTTTTGGTGAGCAACAATCCCAATTTTTTTATTTTTTGCGAAAGGTTTGTCAACTGCTGAACCTAAAATTAGGGCACAAGACAAGCCGGCTGCACTTCCGCCTATTATCATTACATCAAAAGTGTCCATATTTAATAATTTAATTATGAAATAACCCCTGTATATTTGAAGTGAACAATTTAACGGCTATTGCCAATAAAATAACCCCAAATACTTTTCTAATAATACTTATGCCATTTTTACCAATAAGTCTTTCAATTTTAAGCGAAGTTTTAAGTACGATGTACATAAAAATAGTATTTATTACAATTGCAATCACTATATTTATTGTTGAATACTCTGCCCTTAAAGAAAGTAAGGTTGTTAAGCTTCCCGGACCTGCAATTAAAGGAAACGCTAATGGAAAAACAGAAATAGTCTTTGCGCTTGTTTCTTCTTCCTTGTAAAGTGAAATGCCTAAAATCATTTCCAGAGCGAGAAAAAATAAAATGAAAGCTCCTGCAACCGCAAAAGAATTAACATCAATACCAATTAAATTTAAAATACTTTTTCCTAAAAATAAAAAAGATATCATAATTATACCGGCAATAACTGAGGCTTTTTCTGACTGAATATGGCCAAATTTATTACGTAAATCTATGATAATGGGAATATTGCCAATAATATCTATAACTGCAAACAATACCATGGATGCAGTAATAATTTCCTTAAAATTTATTTCCATCATGTGCCTTTTTTTAACGATTGGCGAAAGTAAACAATCAAAAATTGAATTATAACAAAAGTAATGTAAAAAAATAGTTATTTTTGCCGGATGTTTCAATTAGGAAAAACAATCGTTTCAGAAGAGATTATAGAGAAAGATTTTGTCTGTAATTTATCAGCCTGTAAAGGCAAATGCTGTGTTGATGGGGAAGCTGGCGCTCCATTGGATGAGGATGAATTGCTGATACTTATGGATATTTATCCTAAAGTGAAGCCTTTTTTAAGGGAAGAAGGAATTCAAGCTATAGAAGATCAGGGACTTTTTACAATGGATGAAGGGGAATATGAAACCACTTTAATAGATGGAAAAGATTGTGCATATTCTATTTTTGATGAAAATAATACCGTTAAATGTGGTATTGAGGAAGCTTACAATCAAGGTGTCATTGATTGGAAAAAACCAATTTCATGTCATTTATACCCAATCCGAATTACAGAGTACAGCGAATTTTCAGCAGTAAATTACCATAAATGGCCAATTTGTGATGATGCCTGTTCGTTAGGGGCAGCATTGCAGGTTCCGGTTTATAAATTTGTGAAAGATGCCTTAATCAGAAAATTTGGAGAGGATTGGTATTTGGAACTCGAAAAAGTAGCCAAAAATCACAAACAGCAATAAAACTTTTCAAGCTTGTAAAAAACTTAATTTAGAAGAGTGCCATGTTAAGCACTCTTTTTTAATTTGGCGTTTTCATGAAAACTCACTAAAACCAACAAGTGAGCAATTTAAAAATCTTAAAGCTTTAAAAATCAGTAATTATCAATATTGTATTTTTTAGAAAATAATGCAATAATGTTAAAAACTCACTAAGGAATGTGAATAAGTAAGCCTTTTTTGTATCTATATTTTTTCAATATTTGTTTTACTCGTTTTTTATAAAAAAACAGCAATTAACTACTAACTAAAAAATCACAATTCATGTCATTTATTGAACCCATTCTTCAGCCTAATAAAAATCGCTTTGTTATTTTTCCAATTCAACACCAAGATATTTGGGAATGGTATAAAAAACAGGAGGCAAGTATTTGGACTGCCGAAGAAATAGATTTACATCAGGATGTAATTGATTGGGAAATAAAATTAAATGATGACGAACGTTATTTTATCAAACATGTTTTGGCTTTTTTTGCGGCTTCTGATGGAATTGTAAACGAAAATTTGGCAGAAAATTTTGTAAGCGAAGTGCAATATTCCGAAGCAAAATTCTTTTATGGTTTTCAAATAATGATGGAAAACATTCATTCTGAAGTGTATTCGTTGTTGATAGATACCTATGTTAAAAATGAAGACGAAAAAGACCAGTTGTTTAATGCCATTGATGTTTTTCCTGCCATTAAAGAAAAAGCTGACTGGGCACTAAAATGGATTGAAAGCCCAAGTTTTGCAGAGCGTTTAATTGCATTTGCTGCTGTTGAAGGCATCTTTTTTTCAGGAAGTTTTTGCGCTATATTTTGGTTAAAAAAGAGAGGTTTGATGCCAGGTTTAACTTTTTCAAACGAACTTATTTCGCGTGATGAAGGAATGCACTGCGATTTTGCTATTCACCTGCACAACAATCATATTGTAAATAAAGTGCCAAAAGAACGGATTACGGAAATTTTAACCAATGCACTCAATATTGAACGAAAATTTATTACCGAATCATTGCCAGCCAGTTTAATTGGAATGAATGCAAAATTAATGTCGCAATATTTAGAATTTGTGACCGACAGATTGTTGACAGAGTTTAATTGTGATAAAGTTTATAATGCCACAAATCCATTTGACTTTATGGAAATGATTTCCTTGGAAGGAAAAACAAATTTCTTTGAAAAACGCGTTTCAGAATATCAAAAAGCCGGCGTAAAAAGCGGAACCGGAACAGGAAGCATCAGTTTTGATGCTGAATTTTAATAATTTTTACAAACTACTAACTAAAACAAAAATATAAGCTATGTATGTACTAAAAAGGGACGACCGAAAAGAGCCGGTGATGTTCGATAAAATTACGGCAAGAGTTCGGAAAATGTGTTATGGACTTAGCAGCCATGTTGATCCTGTTAAAGTGGCCATGCGCGTAATTGAAGGGTTGTATGATGGTGTTACAACTTCAGAACTTGATAATTTAGCCGCTGAAACAGCAGCAACCATGACGGTACAACATCCCGATTATGCCAAACTTGCGGCGCGTATTGCCGTTTCAAACTTACATAAAAACACCAAAAAAGTATTTTCTGAAGTTATGGCGGATTTGTACAATTATGTAAATCCGCGTACAGGAAAAAAAGCACCATTATTATCTGATGAAACCTATAAAGTCATTATAGATAATGCTGCAATATTAGATTCTACAATTATATACAACAGGGATTTTGGTTATGATTATTTCGGTTTCAAAACTTTGGAACGTTCTTATTTGTTGAAAATAAATGGAGCAATAGCAGAACGTCCGCAACATATGTTAATGCGTGTTGCCATAGGAATTCATCAGGAAGATATTGATGAAGCCATTGCAACTTATGAGTTAATGTCTAAAAAATTCTTTACCCACGCCACGCCAACGCTTTTTAACGCAGGAACGCCAAAACCACAAATGTCTTCATGTTTCTTGTTGCAAATTCAAGATGACAGTATTGATGGAATTTATGATACGCTGAAACAAACCGCACAAATATCGCAATCTGCTGGTGGTATTGGTCTTTCAATTCACAATGTACGTGCCACAGGTTCTTATATTAGAGGAACCAATGGAACTTCCAACGGTATTGTTCCTATGTTGAAAGTATTTAACGATACAGCCCGTTATGTGGATCAGGGTGGTGGAAAACGAAAAGGATCTTTTGCCATTTATATGGAACCTTGGCATGCTGATGTTTTTGAGTTTCTGGATTTGCGTAAAAATACCGGTGCGGAAGAAAAACGCGCGCGAGATTTATTTTATGCCATGTGGATTCCCGATTTATTTATGAAACGCGTTGAAGAAAATGGTGACTGGACTTTAATGTGCCCTAATGAATGCCCGCATTTATTTGACACTTATGGAGATGAATTTGAAAAACTATACACAGGTTATGAAAAAGTTGGTAAAGGACGCAAAACCATCAAAGCGCGTTTGCTTTGGGAAAAAATACTGGAAGCTCAAATTGAGACAGGAAATCCTTATATGTTGTACAAGGATGCAGCCAATCGAAAATCAAATCAGAAGAATTTAGGAACCATTCGTTCGTCTAATTTGTGTACAGAAATTATGGAGTATACCGCAAAAGATGAAGTTGCGGTTTGTAACCTGGCATCCATTGCGCTTCCTATGTTTGTTGAAGAGGGAGAAAATGGCGTCAAATTTTTCAACCATCAAAAACTGCATAAAATCACCAAAAAAATTACGCGTAATTTAGATACAGTGATTGACCGTAATTATTATCCGGTAAAAGAAGCTGAAAACTCAAATTTCAGACACAGACCCATAGGGCTTGGCGTACAAGGTTTGGCAGATGCATTTATTATGTTGCGTTTGCCTTTTACAAGTGACGAAGCTAAAAAATTAAACGAAGAAATTTTTGAAACAATTTATTTTGCGGCAGTAACTTCATCCATGGAAATCGCGAAAGCAAAAGAACCTTATTCTTCTTTTAAAGGTTCACCAATGTCTCATGGTGAATTTCAGTTTAATATGTGGGGAGTTTCAGAAGAAGAATTAAGCGGAAGATGGGATTGGAAAGCCTTGCGTAAAAAAGTACTTAAAAACGGTGTTAGAAATTCGTTATTGGTAGCGCCGATGCCAACAGCTTCAACCTCACAAATTCTAGGAAATAACGAGGCTTTTGAACCATATACTTCAAATATTTATACCCGAAGGGTGTTGAGTGGTGAATTTATTGTGGTAAACAAACATTTATTGGAAGATCTAGTCGAACGAAACTTATGGGACAATGAAATGAAGGAGGCTATTATGCGCGCCAACGGATCCGTTCAACATATTGACAGTATTCCGCAAGAATTGAAAGATCTGTACAAAACTGTTTGGGAAATGAGCATGAAGGATGTCATAGATATGTCCCGTCAACGTGGTTATTTTATAGACCAATCACAGTCGTTAAACTTATTTATGCAAGATGCCAATTATGCCAAATTAACTTCTATGCATTTTTATGCTTGGAAATCGGGACTAAAAACAGGCATGTATTATTTACGAACAAAAAGTGCAGTTAATGCGACTCAATTTACCGTTTCAAACAAGAAAAAGGAAGAAGAAACACCACTGACGCCGGAAGAATTAAAACAAATGATTCTGCAATCAAAAGAGAATCCTGACGATTGTTTAATGTGTGGTTCATAAGCAAAATATTACCTCAGAAGACTAGAAAACCCCCTATCAACATATTTTGACAGGGGTTTTTTGATTGTATATAAAATTTAATTATTTCTTTTTGGTGGCATAAAGTTCCAATAAATCCATGGTGGCTTTTATCAAATCTTCAGTTTCCAGCAAAATACTAAAGTATAGCGTGGTATTTTTAGGGCTGGATTCTGTTGTTCTTGTGCGTTCAACCTGTTTTTGGGCATATGTGGAAACAATCTTTAATAATTCTTGTTTCTCTTTAATTAATGAGGCAATTTTATCAAAAGAGCGAGAATCGAAAATGGTTCTTATTTTTGCAAACAAACCGGTTAGCTTCTCATCTATTTCTTTTAATTCTTTTGCTTGATTTTCTTTTAGACCTTTATGGTTGTTATGAATATGCTTATGACTCACTTTTGAAATAAAGCCAACTGATTGCGCGATGTCTTGTAAATCTCCAATAACATCAATATAAAAAGTACTTGCACTAACGGATGTTTCATCCAAATTTTTAATAAAATAGAAAATATTATTTTGTAAATCTTCAATTTCAGCTTCTAATTTATTAACTGTATTTTTTGCTTTTTTAAGCGTCGGTAAATCTTGATTGATTAAACCATTGATGGTGTTTTCGTTAATTTTACT
>JAGXIN010000130.1 GCA_024635575.1 Flavobacteriia bacterium | reverse complement strand
TCGCCTGTTTCCAGAGCTTTTTCTGCTTCCGCGATATCCAGTGGATTGGGGCTGGCCGGTTTTAGTCCGGTGAAAGGCATGCCTTCCGCTTCGCGGTGCAGCCTAATAGCCGTTTCCATAAAATAATCCGTGGCCAGTTTGCGGGCGTCACCTCCCTTATTATAAACAGCAAGTGTTTGTTTAAATTTTGCGTTTAGCTCTTCTTTCTGCGCTTCTCCGACCCATATGACAATTTTGTTAAAATCTCCGGTTTTGAGTGCTTCCTTAGCATCCATGGCCACAGGTCCATTTTCCCGGTCGCAATGCGCAAATGCCGGAAGTGACCCGAATACCATAAACAATGAGAAAATGACAGTTGAGAGGATTATTTGCAATCTTAATTTACTTTTTTTAAAACTTTTTGGAACTTCTGTTCCCAAATTCATTTCTGCTGTTCTCATGATAAAAATATTTAAATGGTTATTACAAAATTATCTTGGGACGAAAAAAACAAAGCGTTGAAGGAAACTATTAAAAATATATATATATTTCATGGTTTATTTTTATAAAATTAAGCTATGCCAATTATTTGCAGCATGTTTTTTATATTTTGTTAGCTGCTGGCTTTATGTTATTCTCTTATTCATTTAGGTTTCTGGTCTCTTTATCAGTTGACCCCTCAAATCTCGGAACAGGACGTTTCTCCTTTTCTGCTTCTGTTTCTACAATTCCATTTTCTTTGATGTCATCTATCAGCCAATGCATTTCCATAATTTCCTTACGCTGTGCTTTAATAATTTTATCGGCAAGTTCTCTTACCCTCACATCCTTTATTTGAGATCGTTCGCTGGTCAAAATAGCAATTGAGTGATGCGGGATCATGCCTTCCATATAGTCAGTATCCGTAACTGTTATTTGACTTCTTACGAGCCATAAAGAGCCTGCTATCAATATAACACCAAAAGCAAGAATTGCAATATTCATTTTTCGGTTCTTATACATTTGTAGCATATACAACAGCATAATAATTATCATGGATCCACCCATAATCATTGTCATAAATAGACGGGTTTCGCTGAACCAAAAATGGTCTATAATTTGATATGAATGCGTGTACATTAAAAAGAACATTGCAATCATTGAAGTCCCAATCATTGCAAAAAACTTTAAATAATTTTTACTCTTGTCTTGCTTATTTTCCATTTTAGTTACCTTTTGGTTAGTATATTTATTTCATTTTTCAGCTTGCAGCTAACACCTTATATATTTAATAAATGGTTTCTAAATCTATATCTTCTGTATCTACTTCTCTATGAATATCTTCGTAATCGTCTTCTTTTTGATTCTCTTCATCAGAATTCTTGCTGAAGAAATTCAAAAATAAAGTGGCCAATGTGGATACAACTTCAGGATTCTTCGCTACCAAATTTTCAATATTATGCATTAAAGCACTGCCAAAAAACTTCTTGAACGGAACTTTTACGACACTCTGGAACAATATTTTTGAGAGATATCCTAAGCCTAAACCAACAGACGTATTTAATAAGTTGTCTTTTAAATTTTGCGGTTCAACGATTTCTTTAAATATATTCTTAATTATATTTATTGGTTTCAAGCTATCATAGGTCATGTTAGATATTTCTCTCAGAAACTGTTCATCTTCAGCCTTTTTAAACTCCAATAGTTTTATGGCATCTTCAAGATCGGACATTGATTGTATTTTTCCCATGATATAATATTATTGAAGTATTTGTTTAACAATTGAGTCGGCAACTGACTTTTTAATCCATTTATGAAGATTAAAATGTAACACAATTCCAACGATTAGGTAAAATGCGGCAACAATAAAAAAACCGTAGTATAATTTACCCAACAAATCACCCAGCAACAATGCAATTCCAATACTTAAAATAAATGTAAACACAAAAATTACAAGAATAACAATTAACCTTGAATATAATGAAGGCGCAATAAGAACTGTCCTTTTCAATAATTTAAGCTTCGCGAGCTCAAAGGTCGTTACCCCGTATTCTTCAATTTTCTCAAATAATAGTTCAATTAAACTTTTGGGAGTTTCCATTTTTTTTATTTTTAGGTTTTAGGATGGCATTCTAGGTTTGGGTTTTAAATTCAAGAATAAGGGAAAACATGAGTCATATTTTCCCTAATTGTCAAATGCCTTTTCTTAGCTTCTTTTGAGTTTATGTGGGATTGGCCTAAGCTTCAACTCCTTCTTTATGTTTAGTCTTTTTTGCTATTTTTTCAGCTTCTTGTTTGGCTTTTTCTGTCATTTTTTCAGCTTCATCCTGGGCTTTTTTAGCCATTTTTTCAGCTTCGTGCTTAGCTTTTTCAGCTAAATCAGAGGCTTTATCTTTTAAATCTTCAAATTTGTCGGTGATATCTTCAAGAAAATCATCATATTTTTCTTCTAATTCATCGATATATTCATTGCTTTTTCTGGCAATTTTCCTTCTTGTTGTAGTACCTTTATGCGGTGCATATAAGATTCCAAAAGTTGTACCAATAGCGGCGCCTGCAATTAGGCCCAATAAAATATTTCCAGTTTTCATAATTTTATGTTTTTATATTATTATTATTCAATTCATCTTAATTTTACTGATATCTTCGTATTTCTGACTTTGTTTGTGGGGAAATAAAGTCCGGAATATGAAGAAACTTCTTTTAAGAAATCTCTATCCTTTTCGATTTTTGTTTTTTAGGTTCATCTTTTTTTGCAAGACTAAATTTCAAGATTCCATTTTCATATCTGGCTTTAATCTTTTCATCAGCTACATTTTCAGGTAGCGTTAAAGATTTTTCAAAAGAATTATAGCTAAACTCTTTTCGAGTATAGTTTTCGTCTTTTTCTTCTTTTGATTCAGATTTTTTTGCCATAATGTTCAAACAGCCGTCAGCGATGTTAACTTCAAAATCTTTTTTGTCGAATCCGGGAGCTGCAAGCTCAATTTCGAATTCGCCTTTTTTTTCTTTGATGTTTAAAGCTGGTTCGTCCATTTTTTTTAGCCATAATTTATCATTGAGTAAATTACCGACGTCAAAATCCAATAAATCTGAAGTAGACAGATTTTCCCATGGTCTTTTTCTAAATTTCACGAGTGTCATATTATCATTATTTTAAGTTAAACATAATTTCTAATACAAATTTAACATCAAATAGATTCTCATAAAATGATTTTCCTCAATTAGAAATTATTTGATTTTTATAATTGAAATAAGATAAAAAACAGTTATACAGTCACTTAAATTTAAAATTAGGTTTTATTAATCGATTTTGGCAATAAAAATTTTATGATAAAAATCAATTTTTACTTATAATAATTGGAAATTGGTTTTTGAAGAAGAAAAATAACTGCCTTAAATTGTAAAGATTGTAAATTCAACTTATTCTTTAAATATAAAAATAATTACATTTACTTTATATAGTTGTGAATAAACCACTCATTCTTAGTTGTATATTTGAGTAACTTATAAGAAATGGAAAAATCTTTTATAAATCTAAAGATGATGCAGGGATATTTAATTTTATCCAACAAAGTTATATTTTATTAAGTTTCGAAAAGAATTGAAACATAATTCTCCCAATTATATAATCAATATATGTTGAAACCTATTTATGTGAGATTATTTCAAGATTTTAAAACGAGAATTTTAGCTTTAATAACAACTTTAATATTGGATCATTTTATCAATAAATAAATAGTTTGCTGACCAATTAACAATATTAAAAATCAAATAATTTAATTGCAGCCAACAGGTAATATATTATAAAATTGTATATTTGTTGCCATATGAAAAGAAGTGATATAAAGGAAATTAAAGAGCTACTTTCTACACCTAAAAATGTGGTTTTAGTGCCCCATAAAAACCCAGACGGAGATGCTATTGGCGCAAGTTTAGCAATGTGTCACTATCTGAATAAAAAAGGACATAATGCAACGGTTGTTTCACCAAATGATTATCCCAATTTTCTAAAATGGCTGCCGGGATCAAAAGATACCTTGAAATTTGATATGCAAAACAGGCAATCAAAAAAGGCCATAGCGGAAGCTTCCATTATTTTTTTGCTGGATTTTAATGCTTTGAACAGGGTGGGTGACGACATGGAAAACACCCTAAAAGAATTTAAGGGCATTTTTATTATGATTGACCATCATCAGCAACCGGAGGATATTGCGAAATACTTATTTTCAGACACTTCAGTTTGTTCAACGTGTCAAATGTTGTATCATTTTTTAGAAAAGTTGCATGACGTTGAAGTTATAAATGACGATATTGCCACTTGTATTTACACAGGAATTATGACTGATACCGGGTCGTTTCGATTTCCTTCAACCACCAGTACCACCCATAGAATAATAGCAGAATTAATTGATAAAGGCGCAGACAATGCCAAAATATATAACCACGTATTTGATACCAATTCGTATGCGAGATTGCAACTTTTGGGAAGGGCCTTAAGCAATACGGTTGTTATCAAGAAATTAAAAACGGCCTATATTACCTTATCACAGAAGGAATTAGATGAATTCGACTATCAAAAAGGAGATACAGAAGGGATTGTGAATTATGCATTGTCTGTTGAAAACATTATTTTTGCTGTTATTTTTATTGAAGATATCGATCAAAAAATCATTAAAATTTCATTCAGATCTAAAGGGAGTTTTTCAGTGAATAAATTTGCCAGAGAACATTTTGATGGAGGTGGCCACGACAATGCTGCCGGGGGAAAATCTACAGTTTCGATGGATGCCACAATTTCAAAATTTTTAAAATTACTTCCGGCTTACAAAAATGAATTGCTAACCTCTTATGAAGTATAAATATATTCTTTTTGTTTTTTTAGTGCTGATGGTTTCATGTTTAAAACCAATTCCGCGCAAACCTGTTTTAAGAAAAACGAGTACTTTTTTGAATGAATCCGTTATTTTAAACAAAACGATGAATGCTTCTGAAGAAAATGCGTTTAGGGCTTTTATGGAAAAAGATTCCCTTACAGATTATTTAGCATCACCTAAAGGATTTTGGTATACCTTTAAGCAAAAAAACTCAGATTCATATTTGCCTAAAACTGGCGATCAGGTTTTTTATTCCTATGCTGTTTTTGATATAAACAATACTTTAATTTATAGCGCTGAAGAAATTGGAGATCAAACTTATATTGTTGATAAACAAGAAATAGTTGAAGGATTGCGAAACGGATTAAAACTGATGACTGCCGGAGATGTTGTAACTTTCCTGTTTCCTTCATATAAAGCTTATGGATTTAAAGGCGACACAAATAAAATAGAAATTAATCAACCATTAATATTTAAAGTTCAATTAATTAAAATAAATAAGAAAAATGAAAGCAATTAAAATTTTAGCAGTAATTACAGTAATTTCAACGATGATGTCCTGCAACACTAAAGGGACTGCACAAAAAGCATTAAAAACCGAAGTGGATACGGTGAGTTATTCATTAGGAATAGACATTTCATCAAAATTAAAGGCCAATTTTCCTGAAATTGACAAAGATCTTTTTATTCAGGGCGTTATGAACGGATTAGATTCCACAAACATTCTGATAACTCCGGAAAATACGGAACCAATCTTAAGAGCATTCTTTCAAAAAAAGCAAGAGGAAGCTCAAAAAAAACAAAAAGAAGAAGCCTCTAAAAAAGTTGAAGCAGAATTTGGTGATACAAAGGCAGAAGGGGTTAAATTTTTAGAAGAGAATAAAACAGCTGAAGGCGTTCAGGTTACACCAAGCGGTTTGCAATATATTGTTTTAAAAGAAGGAAATGGGGAGAAACCAACTGAAACTTCAACTGTAAAAGTTCATTATCATGGAACCTTAATTGATGGTACTGTATTTGACAGTTCAGTTGACAGAGGAACTCCTGCTGAGTTTCCTGTAAACAGAGTAATTAAAGGGTGGACTGAAGGTCTTCAATTGATGAGCGTTGGTTCAAAATATAAATTTTTCATTCCTCAAGAATTGGCTTATGGTGCTTTTCCACGTGAGGGAGGAGTAATTAAACCTTTTATGCCATTAATTTTTGAAGTGGAATTGTTAGAAGTTAAAAAATAAACGATTATTTGTTTCGGGTAACCAAACCGCAATAAAATAAGACAAATGAAAATGCCTTTTAAAAACATATTTAAACCTATCTTTATGTTTTTAAAGGCATTTCCTTATGATTGAAACAAATCTATCTATGAAAATCAAACTTATAATTATAGTTTTATTACTGCTTGTTATTTCTTGTAAGCCAACCAAGTATGCCTATTTAAACGATGGTTTATATGCAAATATGGAAACGAATAAGGGGGACATTTTGCTGAAACTTGAATTTCAAAAAACACCAATTACGGTGGCTAATTTTGTTTCTTTGGCAACAGGAACAAATCCCTACGTTGTGGGCCCTTTAAAAGGAAAAATGTATTATAACGGCATCACATTTCATAGGGTTATTAAGGATTTCATGATTCAGTCGGGCGATCCAACAGGAACGGGAGAAGGCCATCCAGGATATAAATTTAGCGATGAATTTCCTAAAGACAGTCTCGGCAATCTTTTGTTGAAACATGACAAGGCAGGCGTTTTGTCTATGGCAAATTCAGGTCCCGACACCAATGGAAGCCAGTTTTTTATAACACATAAAGAAACTCCATGGTTAGACGGCAAACATACTGTGTTTGGAAATGTTGTTTCCGGACAAACTGTGGTAGATTCTATCATGCAAAACGACACCATCAGAAAAATTGAAATCATAACCGTTGGAAAAGCTGCCAAAAAATTTGATGCAAAAAAAGAATTTTCTCTATTTTATGAGAAGTATCTGGAAGATATAAAAGACAAAGAAGAAAAAATGCAGGAAGCGTCAGCTGTTTCTTTAGCAAAAATAAATAAATATGCAACTGAAGCTAAAGAACTTCCTTCCGGATTAAAGTTAGTGATTACCGAAACAAAAAATGGTGAATTTCCTCCTAAAGGCAGCAATGTAAAAGTGAATTATGCGGGGTATTTTACGAATGGAAGATTGTTTGACACCAGTTATAAGGAAGTTGCGATGGCATACGGAACCTATGATGAAGCAAAAGACCAACAAAACGGCTATGTGCCTTTCACTGCAATTTACGGTCCTGATGCGCGATTGATTGCAGGTTTTAAAGAAGGCTTGCAAAAAATGAAAATTGGAGATAAAGCAATAATTTTTATCCCTTTTCATTTAGGTTACGGAGAGCAAGGAGCGGGCAATGTGATTCCGCCAAATACTGATTTGGTGTTTGAATTGGAATTGGTTGGTTTGGCAGATTAAACCTTTAAATAAACAAGAAAAATTCAATGATAGATTCACTTATTAGCAGAGATATTGAATTATTCATTTACCTAAATAATTTAGGATCAACACAGTGGGATGGCATTTGGCTGTTTATTTCAAATAAGTACAGTGCCATTCCATTTTATTTTTTATTGCTTTATTTTACCTATAAACAATTTGGCTTAAAGAAAACGTTTGTTACAGTATTGTTTGTTATTGTGCTAATCGCCCTAACCGATCAAACCAGCAATTTATTTAAATTCGGTTTTAAAAGATTGCGTCCCTGCCATAATGAAAATATTTCCTATTTAATTCGGCTGGTGGGCAGTCGTTGCGGAGGTTTATATGGATATTTTTCAGCGCATGCAGCCAATTCTACGGCAATTGCTGTATTTTTCGGATTGCTTTTAAGAAGAAAAATTAACTATTTGTTTCCCGTACTAATAGTGTGGGCTTTGTTGGTCTCCTACAGCCGAATTTATTTAGGCGTACATTATCCATTGGATGTGTTTACGGGAATCTTGTTCGGGCTGATTTATGGTTACTTGTTTTACGCCTTTTTTAAAGCTTTTTTGAAAAAGTTTATGAATTAGATGAGTAAATTTCTTTATTGAAAGGTTTTATAAATATCAATAAGAAAATTACGCTAAAAGCCAATTCATAGATTTCCCATTTTCTGTTTGATGAAATAAAAACGAGCAAAGCAGTACCCACCAAAAATGAAATAGTATGATGCCACTGTACAATTGGCACAGCAAACTTATTCGCTAAATTTTTAACCCATTCAAATTTTCTGTATAAAAACGGCGTTATAATTAAATAGATAACCAAAACAACGGTTAAAAGCTGACTGAAAATCAATTTATTTATTTTAGTATCATTAACGACCAAATTGTGTAAGTTCGTTTCTCCCTGTGCATTATTTTCCATAAAATATTCAGAAGATTGAACATTAAAAATTCGCTGTCCCCATGAAACTTCTTCACCCGCACCAAAAAAGAAAACAAAAGCCATCGCCAAAATTCCAATTTTCCATAACAAATCTTTGTGTTTAAAAAATTTAAAAAAGCGATACAACAAAAGCATGCTTGAAGTAAATAAGAATATTGCCGAACCGTTTTCGACAAAGCCATCTTCCACGGTATAAACTTCATCAAAATATTGAAGGTCGGTGTTTGCATAATATATTCCCAATCCAAATATCACGATTAAAAATAAATAGGCTGCTTTATCTATGTTGGTAAGTGTTTTCATCTGTTTAAATTTTATTTTTTAGCGGTAACAGCTGTTGTTCGCCATTGATCATTCCTTTGTGTATCAAAATTTTATATGCTCGTTTCATTTTATGGTTAAAAGTACTATTTTTTTGAAACTAAATAATATTCTCTGATCAATCGTTCTTTCTTTTTTGAGCCAACATTTAAATCATAGGTTTCAATTAACTTCAAATCGTAATCTTTGTTTAAATGAGATTTGATAATTTCTCTATCTTCATTTGTTAACAACAACCCAAAACTTGATTCAGAAGGAATTTCCAGAGACTCATTTTTATAAATATCTTTTAGAATGCCATGATAATCCCAAAGCAATTCCGGTGTGATTTCACCAATGGAATAACTTATAATATTGTGACTTTTTTCGAATTGATGCAAGGAATTAATGGATTTATAGGCTTCGTTTTTATTTAAGCTTTCTGAAAGCGGCAACCCAAAAGCAGCCAAAGAAACAACAAACAAAACAGTTAAATAAAATACGGTTTGAAACTTTTTAGCATACAAATTTTTAAGGATGAGAATTCCAATAAGAAGCGTTGCCAATGCGGTTAATACATAACTTAGAAGGTGAGTTTGCAACACATCTTTTAATAAAAAGAACAAAGCAAACGGTACTGAGATGCTTATAACGGCAATTAATCCAAAATTGAAATAAACCGGAATTGTTTCTTTTTTTCGTTTTAAATCATAAAAATTGGAAATTAAATATTGAATATAAAAGCCGGTGTTTATGGCCAGCGGAATTAATGCAGGAACCAAGTAACGCGGTTTTTTCTCAGGGATTAAAGAAAGCAAAATCACAGCGGAAATCGTCCACCAAAATGTGAATTTATAGGCTTTTTTATTTTCTGCCCGTTTTATTAAATAAGGATACAATAAACTTATAAATGCCGGAATTGCCCACAAACCTGATTGGATAAAAAAGTTCCAGTAATAATAAAATGGTTTGATGTTATAACTGCTCCAGTTTTCTGTTTCTTTTGTGGCAATTTCCAAAAATGCTTTGGGATCTGCCAATCTTACATACAAAAACCACCATCCTCCAATAATGATAAATAAAATCAAGAAAATCAATAATGGAAGAAATTTTGCTTTTAGATTATTAAATTTAAAAACAAACCCATAAGAAATCAAAAATGGCAAAAACACGGCATATAAAGAAACCGGACCTTTACTCATTATAGACAATCCGACAAAAAATGAAGCCAGCAACACGTTTTTCCAGAGGGCATTTTCTTCTTCAAAAAAGAGAAATAAAAAATAGAGACCAGCAAGCATAAATCCATGTGCGAAAATATCCCAGGGCGCTTCAATTATAATGGCAAAAATATAAAATGAAGTCACTAAAATTAAGCTGTTATTCAGACTTTGTTTTTTTGTCAGCTTTAGTTTTAATGATAAAAAATAAATGCAAAACCCTGAGAACAACACCATCAATGCAGCCGGAAGCCTTAGCGCAAAAACATTGTTGATGCCAAAAATCATCCCGGAAACAGCCGTAAGCCATGTGGGCAATGGTGGTTTTTGATAACGGGCCTCTCCATTCATCGTCGTTAAAATCCAGTGGTTGTCCTTCACCATTTCACGTGCGGTAATGAAATTACGGGCTTCCATAATGGTAATGTCGGGCACTTGCAAATGAACAAATAGCATTAGGGAAACAACAACTGATAATAAAGCCAAAGGATATTTTTCAAAGATTTTAATCATCTGCGGTTAACTTTTGAATGTTGTTCAGATTTTCTTTTTTTAATAAAACAAGGTTCCTGAAATAAATAATAGAACCCATTAAATGGCCAACAAACAAAACAGGATCTTTTCTTATAATGGCATAAATTAAAATGAGTATTGAGCCAATTAAACTCAACAGCCAAAATCCGTATGGCAATATTGATTGCTTATTTTTTTCTGAATAAATCCACTGATAAACAAACCGAAGCGCAAAAATGGTTTGCGAAATAATTCCCAAACTTAATAACCAATATGGAATATCTTCATTTTTAAGTAATTTTGCCAGATCATAAGTGTTGTTATTGAAGTAGTAAATAACAATAAGAATCGGAAAAATCAATAAAAAGAAACGTAAGGCTTTAGGTGCTTTCTTCCATTGGCCCTGCAATTGTAAATTCCGAATGTAAATGAAATAGGTGAGCGACTGACCCAGCATAATTGCAAAATCCTCACGCAGATAACCATAAACAAACAAGAGAAAAGAAGCGAACAGGCTTAATTGCCAAAATAGGGAAGGCGTTAAAACTTTTTTGCTTTTTTCAGATAAAACCCATTGCAAAATAAGTCTTCCTGAAAATATCAGCTGCGCTAAAAAACCAATCGAATAAATAATCCAGTTACTCATTACCCTTTTTTAGCTATTTTGTAATTTAAGTATTTTTTCTTCATCCACAAATAGGCAAAACAATCGATGAGCGGACCAACCAATCGGTTCCACAAGCCATATTTTGCTTTCCCGGCAATTCTTGGAAAATGTTGCACGGGAATTTGTTTTATTTTACCGTTTTGCAATAAAATCATAGCCGGTAAAAAGCGGTGTAATCCATTAAACATAGGGATATTTTGGGCAAACTCAGTTTTTATCACTTTCAACGGACAGCCGGTATCATCCATACCATCATATGTAAAAGAACGTCTTATTCCGTTGGCAATTGCAGATGACATATTTTTCACAAAGGAATCCTTTCTGTTGGCTCTAACACCAGTGACTAAATCAAATTCACCAATTTTTTCCAATAATAAATTAAAATCTTCAGGAGCTGTTTGCAGATCAGAATCAATATATCCAACAAATTCTGTGTCCACATTTTTAAATCCGGCTGCAATGGCAGCGCTTAATCCACGGTTTTGTTCAAATGAAATATAGGAGAAATCGGAATTGTTAGCGCAAATTTCTTCTATCAAGAGCTGACTTTTGTCTGCGCTGCCGTCATTCACAAAAAGAATTTTGGTTTTTTTTGTCGCTATTTTTATATAATTGGAAAGTTCCAGTTCCACACGTTTTAAATTGTCTTCTTCATTATACACGGGAACAATAATGGTAAATTCATATTTCATTATTTATTGGCTAGTTTTAGTAATTCTTCGGCAGCTTTAAATGGGGTTGCTTTCAATTTTTGGATATCTTCCATGTATTTTTTTAAGGCTTCTTTAACGCCTGGCTTGTTGTAAAAATTATTTTTCAATTGTTGGTTAATGGTTTCCAGCAGCCAATATTTGTTTTGTTCATTTCTTCTTTTTTCAAAATAGCCGTTCGATTTTGTTAAACTCAAATAATCTTCAATTATTTTGTGGACACCTTCAATTCCTTCGTTATAAAAAGCGCTGCAAGTAGTTACTTGGGGTTGCCAGTTACTTTCTTTTAAAGGATAAAGATGTAAGGCCCGGGAAAATTCTGCTTTTGCCAAATTGGCGCTTTTTATATTGTTCTGGTCTGCTTTATTAATGACAATGGCATCTGCCATTTCAATGATTCCCCGTTTAATTCCCTGTAATTCATCACCGGCTCCGGCCAATTTTAATAATAGAAAGAAATCAACCATGGAATGAACGGCAATCTCACTTTGTCCAACGCCCACTGTTTCAATAATAACAGTATCAAAACCTGCAGCTTCACATAAAATGATGGTTTCCCTGGTTTTTTGTGCCACACCGCCTAAAGATTCGCCACTTGGAGAAGGGCGGATGTAAGCATTTGGATCTTTCACCAGTTCTTCCATTCTGGTTTTATCGCCCAAAATGCTTCCTTTGTTGATGGAACTGCTTGGGTCAATGGCCAAAACAGCCACTTTATTTCCTTTTTTAGTAAAATTTTTCCCAAAAACCTCAATAAAAGTGCTCTTGCCAACGCCAGGAACTCCTGTAATTCCAATTCTTACAGATTTATTTGCATAAGGCAAACATTGTTCAATAATTGATGTTGCTTTTGCCTGATGTTTTGGATTGGTGCTTTCAATTAAGGTAATGGCTCGACTTAAATAAGAAATGTCGCCCGCCAGTATTTTTTCAACAAATACTTTTTCAGAGGGCTGTTCGCTTCTTTTGAGTTTTATTTGTTTTATGGAATTGTCATTAACAGAAGAAGGAGATTTTACGCCTTCAACCTCATGCAAGGCAGATTCTAATGACTTTTTTTTACTCATTTATTGATTGTTCAATATAGTTGGCAAATTTAAAATATTTAATCGAAAAAAATAATTCAAATAAAATTATGAAAATTTTGCGATTTTGTGTTGTTAATTTGTGTTTATTCAGGTTTCAACAAATAAATAGAACTTTTAAAATTGGAATCCAACAGCTTCATTTTCGCAAGGTATTCGATTGGAATGTCCTTTTTCTTTTTGTTCATTACCACAAAATAAAGTTTGGCATCACTTCTTAAAATGGAATCCATTTCCTTGGTGTCAGCTACTGTTTTTGCTTTTCCATTGGAATAAAACTGGCCGGAATAGGATTTGTCTTTCCAGTAATACAATCCTTCATTTTTGTTGAAATCAATCTGTTGGTTTTCAATAAGATATTTATCTGAATTCATATAGAAATCCAATTTCCCGGTTAAAAAAGCGCCAAAAAACAGCAAAATAACCAATGCCGGGAAAATGGAACTAACTACCAATAGAGTATTTTTCTTCTGATAATTTTTCCACCAATGAATCATTAAAAGCGCTATCGGAATGGTTACCGGAAGGATATATGTGTGTAAAATATTTTTTGAAATCGTAAAAAATAGTGGTGTCCAAAACAACCAAAAGACCAGATAAGAAACATACTTATCTTTAAAAATTGTTTTTCTGTCTTTCCATATTTTATATAATACAATTTGTATCCAGGGAAACGCAAACGCAAGTAAGAACACCCAAATCATACCAAGAGGCTGGGAGTGGCCGCTGCCATACAAATCACCTTTCCATCCCGGAACTAAAAATCGATTAAAGTGTTCGCCTACAATAAAATAATTCAGAAATCCAGGAGATCTTTGCTCTGCAAGCACATACCAGGGTATTGAAATAACGGCGGTAATCAGAAGTCCGGTAAACCAAGGCAATTTCAAATAAATGGTTTTAAGCGATATTTTTTGAAGCAATATCCAGAGAAAAATAGGAGGTACCGTTAAAACCAAAATAATGGGTCCTTTTGACAAAAATCCCAATCCGAGTGCAATAAAAAACAAATAATTCCAAAAAGAATAGTTTTCCTGTTGCATGGCTTTCCAAAAAGAAATCATAATCAATGCAACACTAAAAGCCAAAGCGCTATCAGTTGAAACAACGCCGGTATG
>JAGXIN010000129.1 GCA_024635575.1 Flavobacteriia bacterium | reverse complement strand
TAACTTATACAAATAAGACCAGGAATTTTCAACAGATGCCATTGCTTTTGATCTTAAATCATCGGTTTTTTTCTTGCCGTTTTTGTTTTCATAAATTTTCCAAACGCCATCTCTGGTGATGTCTAAATCTGCATAGCCTTTATAAGGTGATGAAACCATATAGTCAGGTGAATCTGGTCCGCCACCCGCAAAGGAGTACCAAGTTCCTCTGGCTGTGCCTTCAACTGATTTTATTGATGAAGTAATATCCTTTATTACTTCTTTAAAAGCGGTGCCATTTTCTACTCTAAAGAAACTAACCCATACAAGTTTTGTGCCTTCGGAGGGTGTGGATTTGCTAATATCCGGCATGGTTCTGGCTATGTTGTAATTCACTTTCTCTATATGAGGCATAATAAAATCACGCACTTTCATACGACATTCTTTTCCGGCAGCATCTTCTTTGTCCATTTCGGCCCAATTGTTCATCATGCCTGTTAAAACATACATAGTCCCTTCACCTTGAATCCGTCTCCAAACATTAAATTTGTCAGTTCCTTTGTTTTCTAAATAGCATTCTTTCCACATCTTTACTCCTGCAATAAATTGGGATTCGTGACCTGGTTTTACAGTAATTTCACTCATACTTAATAATTTACCGCCATCATTTTGTGATAAGCATAACATTGGAATAAGCATTGCCAGTAATAGTAATTTTTTCATGATTTTAATTTTTTATAGATTAGTTGAATCAAAATTAAGCAGTGAACTTCAGAAAAAATTGGACAATTATTGCAAAAACATGGACTTTTATGGCAAAAGACATGGTTTAAGTACGAAAAATTACAATTTGAAAATTAACGCTGGATTTTTATTAGGACAAATGAGATGTGTTGGTTTTTTTATAGGCAGACGGACTGCAGCCAAATTGATTTTTAAATGCTCTTGAAAAATAAGTCTGGTCGTTAAATCCTGTTTTAAAGCAAATATCCGCCAAACTTCCTGTATTTAGCTTGATTAATTCTGCTGCACGGTGTAATCGGATATTGCGAATCAATTGACCGGGTGCCTGATCAATAAGCGCTTGAAGTTTTCTGTTTAATTGTGACGTACTTAAACACATTTTGTCGGCCAATTGTTCTACACTAAAATTGGTGTTTTCCAAATTATCTTTAATGTGTTGTATCGCTTTTTCCAAAAACTGTTGGTCAACAGAACCCAAAGGAATTTCTTCAGAATAAACCACAAATTTTTTTTGGTATTTTTTATGGAGCAATTCTCTTTGCTGAAGAATATTATTGATGATGAGTTGAAGTTCTTTTATGCTAAATGGTTTTGTTAAATATGCCTCTATGCCAGTTTCCAGCCCAACAAGTTTATCTTCAAGAGTTGCTTTTCCGGATAGCATAATAACAGGAATATGGCTTGTCTTTTCATCATTTCGCAATAAATGAACCATTGAAATACCGTCTAGTTTTGGCATCATCACATCGGTAATAATTAAATCAGGTATTGTTTTTTTGGCTTGTTCAAGACCTTCTTCTCCATTAGTGGCTTCTATGATTTTGTAGGTTGGTTGCAGCAAATTCTTTATAAAATTTAAAATATGCAAATTATCTTCCACCAATAAAATAATCTTTTTGTTGAATTTTAGATCAGGAATTTGAGGCATATTTTTTTTATTTATCTTTAACCCATTGGTTATTTCATTTTCTATTTTAATGGTGTTTTCGGAATTTATTTCTGAAATGTCACCTATCGGAAGTTCTATTGAAATTGTTGTTCCTTTTTGTCCCGTTATTTCCTCATTTCTGAAAGCTTTTACGGTACCTTCATGCAATTCCACCAACTCTTTCACCAAAGACAATCCGATGCCCGTTCCTTCATACATTCGTGTGTCTGAATTGTCGGTCTGATAAAACCGATTAAATATCTTAGAAATGGCGCCTTGTTCAACACCAATTCCAGTATCACAAATGCAAATAGAGATAAATTCTTTATTTTTTCGTTGGATTGTTAGTGTAATATTTCCGTTTTCGGGCGTAAATTTTAATGCATTTGATATTACATTCATCATAATTTTTTCCATTTTTTCTGAATCAAGTACTGCCTGAATATCAATTTCATCAGAAATAAAATGAAGGGAAACATTTCTTTTTTCTGCAAAAGACTCCACAGAAAAAAATAAATTTTTGAGGTATTGAACTATGTTTTGCTGTGAAAGCATCAAAGACATTTTTCCGTCTTCCAACTTGGAAATATCCAAAAGCTCATTGATTAACTTTAATAATGTTTGTGCATTTTGATCAATACCAATTGCTTGTTTTTTTGAATAATTTGAAGGCAAAGCTTCTATCAAATTTTCTGCATAACCGCTAATCAATGTTAAAGGTGTTCTAAATTCGTGGGAAATATTGGCAAAAAATCGCGATTTTAATTGATCTAAAACTTTCAACGAATTGTACTCTTTTTGTTCAAGTTCAAGATTATTTTTCATTTCAATTCGTTTCATTTCATATTTTCTGATAATATACATGAGAAACAAAAATAGCAGTAAATAGCCAATGTAAGACCACCAGGTTCCTGACCAATGCGGTAAAACTTCAATAGGAATGGAGATTCCTTCCTCATTCCAAACACCGTCATTATTGCTTCCTTTTACTCTTAATGTATAATTTCCCGACGGCAAATGGGTAAATGTGGCTGTCCTGTTATTATCGGCATAAATCCAATTACTGTTAAAATTTTCAAGGAAATAGGCATATTTATTCTTGCTTGGTGCGGAATAATTAAGTGCGGCAAATTCAAATATAATAATATCATCCCGATTGTTGAAGGTGATTTTTTCATCTAAATTTACCTTTATGTTTCTAACTTCCGTACCTTCATTTTTTTTACCTTGGCTGTATACTTTTATCCCTGTGATACTTATTGGAGGTTGAAAAGGGTTGTCATTAATCTGATCAGGGAAGAAATAATTTAAGCCGTTAATTCCGCCAAAAAACAATTCGCCTTTTGAACTTTTAAAAACAGCGCCGGTATTAAACTCATTGTTTTGCAAGCCATCTTCCACATCATAATTTCTAAATATTTTTGTTTTCAAATTATATTTTGAAATTCCTCTATTGGTGCTTATCCATAAATTATCCCGCGTATCGGATAAAATTCCATAAATTACATTGTTTGGCAATCCTTCATTTTGGGTGAAATGAGTGAACGACTGTTTGTTGATATCAAATAAATTTAACCCGCCGGATGTACCAATCCACAAAAATCCTTCAGGTTTTACGGGATCAGGAAATATGTAATTCACTTGATTGTTGCTTAAGCTGTTAGGTATTTCAGGATTGTTTTGATAACCGTAAAAAAGTTCCTTGTTTTTATCAAAAACCAGCAAACCGTTTTTTGTTCCCATCCACAGTTGATCTTTACCGTCTTCATAAATTACACAGCGTTTTGTGGTATTATACTTCGGATTGTTGACTAACTTATAATGTTTAAAGATGCCTTTTTTCCGATCGATCATTTTACTCAGGAAGTTTTCTGAAGCAATCCATATAACGTCATTTTTGTCTTCAAATACAGAAATGACACCTCTTAACGGAATTCCGTCAGGTTTTTCTGGGTCATATTTCAATAGTTTTGATATTTCTGTTTTCGGATTGTAAACGAACAAACCTTCCGTTGAGGCAAACCATAACTTACCATCTTTGGATTTAATCATTGACCATACATTTGTATTGCCAAAAGCATCCAAATTTTCTGAGCTTGTTTCAAAACTTTTAAGTTCCCCAGTTTTTCGATCCCAACGATAAAGCACTTCTGCACTAATCCAGACATATCGTTCACTTTCTTCCAAAACAGATCGAATACTGAAACCTGTTACTCTTGAACCTTGTATTATTTGTTGTTTTAAAAACCCAAACCTATTGGCTTTTGGATCGTAATAATCGATTCCCATTCCGCTTGTGCCTATCCACAAAATATTTGTGCGGTCAAAAAACAAGCTTGAGATTCCGTTAAAACTAATTGATGTTGGTTTTAATGGGTCGTTTTTAACATACTCATATTTCAATGTTTTTGTGTTAAATCGCATCAACTCTCCCGGTGTTGCCAACCATAAATTGTTATGCCTGTCTTGTGCAATTTCATTAATTTCTCCCCACCCATATCTAAAAATACTCAGGTGATGGGGAAATACTTTATAGGAATTATCGACAATATTAAATTTAACAAGTCCGCTTCTCGTGCCTAACCATAAATTATTGTTATCAGCTTTGCTGATGGCTGAAATGGAAAAATCAGTTTCGCTTCCAGGAGCTTTTGGGTGTTTTATATCAAAATAGAAAGAAGAAATCGATGACCTTTTGGGATCCATTCGGTTCAAACCTTTTTCAGTGCCAATCCAAATAATTCCTTCATCATCAATTAATATTTTTTTTACAATGTTGCTGCAGAGATGATACTTTCCCAAACTATCATTGTGGTACTGTTTAATTTTATTTGGATTGTACTTTTGATTCAAAAGAGGGATTTTAAAAAAGCCGTTTCCTAAAGTTCCAACCAAAATATCTCCATTTTTATCTTGTGTTATCGAACTAATAACTTCAGAATTTTTACTTTTTGATTTGGTTATGGGAAGTAAAATTCTTTGGAAGGATAGAGAATCAGCGTTGTAAATATTTATAATTCCGTTTTCTGTGCCAATCCACAATTTCCCATTTCTGTCCATGAACAGCTCAGTAATATAATTGGATGAGATAGAATTTGGATTATTGGGTTCATTTTGGAAAACAGTGAATTGGTATCCGTCATATTTATTTAGGCCGTTTTTGGTGCCAAACCACATAAAACCTTCTTGATCCTGGGTTATTGATAAAACAAGATTTTGTGACAAACCATCACTACTGGTCAAGTGTTTAAATCGGATATCTTGGCCAATACTTTTTAGTGGAAATATAATTCCAATAAGAAAAAATAAAACGTTTTTTTTAATCCATTGATTCATCCTTACTATTTAAAATTATCCTAGATAATTAGAAATATGAATCGATTTGGGGCAGTAATTATTTAATAATTACATCATTCATTATTAATTTGCAAACATTTATAATTGGCTCTAATTAAAATGTGTGTTTTGTTAGAGGGTATTTTAATTTAAATATACACTACAATTTAGCGCCTGAATAAACCAAATATATAAAAATTAATGTTATGTTTTCAATTTATGATTGTTATCATTGTCATTTAATAATGCATCATACTTTTATTGAAGTTGCATCAAATATAAAATATAGCATTATTTACCGAAGTGATATTCGTTTTTTATTCAGTTATTTTTAGTGCTAAAAAAACTATTTTTTCCAAATCTTTACCGTAACTTTAGGTATAAATCAGTATAATTGCATATGCTAAATAAAATATTATATACGGCTTTATTTTTACTTTCTATTCAAGGATTTTCCCAAGAAATTAAAAATACAGATACCCTAAAAAGGAGTTCACTTTTAGTTACTTTAAGAGGACAAGTAATAGACAATACCAAAAAAGAACCTTTAATTGCTGCACATCTATTTAATCTCAACTCGGTAATTGGAACAATTTCTGATGAAAATGGGATGTTTGAACTTGCAACAACAGTAAATGATACCATTTATGTTTCTTACCTCGGTTATCAATCCATAAAAATAAAAATCACCAATGATTTGCTTAAAGGGAATGAATTGGTCATTGAATTGTATGAAAGAACGGAACAAATGAATGAAATTGTAATTAATTCAAACAAACTTATTGGAGTTTTAGAAATTGATGCCAAAAATGTTCCTAAAGATAAATATTCCCGTATTCATATTAATGGTTTAGCCCAAACTTATGAAGTTGGTTCAAGACAGCGAAAAGAGTTTAATTCACCCATTGATGCGATTTTTAGGCCGATTGATTATGTATACAATAGGTTTGGAAAAAGCCCAAATCAATTAAGAAAGCTAAAGAAATTGAAAGATGATGACAATCTCCGTAATATGCTGGATACAAATAACAGAGAATTGTTGATGGAATATTTAGGGATGACAGCTGAAGAGTTAAATGAATTGCTAAACGAATGCAACTACTCCGATTATTTTATAAAGTCTGCCAATGATTTGCAGCTTATTGAAGCCGTTTTACTTTGTTATGAAAATCATAAAGCCATTAAAAAAGGAAGTACCATAAAAGAGAAATAAAGCCCCCTAACCCCCGAAGGGGGAATTAATAATTAAAAAGGTTAAAGGCAAAATAAAAAACAATTACACAATTAATCATTTACACAGTTAAACGCTTAAAACAAATAAACGGATTTTATTTCGCAATCAATTCATCCAACAAATTCCTAATTTTACTGCTGTTCCAGTCTGCTGAACCAGTTTTAGAAATTAGAATATTTCCGTTTTTATCGATTAAATACGATGCCGGGATGCTGTTCGTCTCCGTAAAACTATTTGGGGGAATCCCTATCGAATTGTAAACCGGTAAGTCATAACCGTTTTTATTAAAAAAAACTTCAACTTTTCCCCAATCTTCATTGGTTACAAATACAAAAGCAACATTATCTTTATAATCGGCATATAATTTTTGAATCATTGGCAATTCTGCACGGCATGGCGGACACCAGGTAGCCCAAAAATTAACAAAAACAACTTTATTATCAAGTTCCTTAAAATTGATATTTTCGGTATTCAAACCTTTTAAATTCCAATCATAACTGCTAAGTTTTTCACTATTCTCCACATCTTTAACAGAAGGCGCAAACGCGATCTGACGCATAAACCATTCTCTGGAAGGCGGATATAACATTACTGCTATTGCCAATACAAAAATAATGTTTGAGATTGACTTTTTATTTAATTTGAAATTCATAAATTTCTATTTTAAGGTTAGTGGTTTAATTTACAATTACCTTCATATCAAAATAAAAAAACCTCTGAAATTCAAAGGTTTTAATTATTTCAAAATGTAACTATCCAATTACTTGGCTGTTACTTATTTAGTTTTCCTAATATTTCAGATACTTTTTCGCCAATTTTAGCTGGAGATTCCACAACGTGAATTCCATTTTCTCTTAGAATTGCCATTTTAGCTTGAGCTGTATCATCTTTACCGCCAACAATTGCGCCTGCATGTCCCATAGTTCTTCCTTTTGGTGCAGTTTGACCAGCAATAAAACCAACTACTGGTTTTTTATTACCGGTTGCTTTTACCCAACGGGCAGCTTCAGCTTCTAACTGACCCCCTATTTCACCAATCATTACAATAATTTCGGTTTCAGGGTCATTCATTAACAATTCAACAGCTTCTTTAGTAGTTGTTCCAATAATTGGATCTCCTCCAATTCCAATGGCTGTTGTAATTCCATATCCTTTTTTCACCACCTGATCGGCAGCTTCATAAGTTAATGTTCCTGATTTAGATACAATTCCCACATTTCCTTTTTTGAAAATAAAACCTGGCATAATACCAACTTTTGCTTCACCTGGGGTAATTACGCCCGGACAATTAGGTCCAACCAATCTGCAATCTTTATTGTCAATATAAGCTTTTACTTTTACCATATCAGCAACAGGAATTCCTTCCGTAATACATATAATTACTTTAATGCCTGCGGCAGCGGCTTCCATAATGGCATCAGCGGCAAATGCCGGTGGCACAAAAATTATTGAAGTGTCTGCTTTCACTTGGTCAACAGCATCCTGTACTGTATTAAAAACCGGTTTGTCCAAGTGAGTAGTTCCTCCTTTGCCCGGAGTTACGCCTCCAACAACATTCGTTCCATACTCTATCATTTGGGTTGCGTGAAAAGTTCCTTCACTCCCAGTGAATCCTTGTACAATTATCTTTGAATCTTTATTGACTAAAACGCTCATTTAAGTTTATTTTGAATTAAAGTATTTATCCTGTTACAAAAGTAATTTTTTCTAAGCTTAAGATGGTTTAATTTATTACTTTTTTTGATTTTTTATCATTTGTTTAATTTCTGCCATTTCTTTCAATTTCTTTCTCGATTCCTCTACAGGTGTTCCGAAATAACTAATACCGCCTTTTATTGATTTTGTGACTCCTGTTTGTCCTAGAACAACAGCGCCTTCACCTATGGTAATACCGCTATTTGTGCCAACTTGTCCCCATAAAGTAACATTATTTTCAATAATAACGCATCCAGCAATACCAGTTTGCGAAGCAATTAGGCAATTTTCACCAATCACCGTATCATGGCCAACCTGGACCTGATTGTCAATTTTTGTACCTTTTTTAATGGTTGTATTGGCTGAAACGCCTCTGTCAATGGTGCAAAGAGCCCCAATATCAACATTGTCTTCAATAATCACGCTGCCGCCTGAAATTAATTTATCGTAACCACTTGGTCGCTTTTTATAATAGAATGCATCAGCGCCTAAAACTGTTCCTGCGTGGATGGTTATATTGTTGCCCAAAACACAATTGTCATATATGATCACATTAGGATGAATTAGGCAATTGGTGCCTATTTTAACATTATTTCCAATAAATACGTTTGGTTGTATAACCGTATTTTCGCCTATAATTGCAGTTTTGGAAATTGATGAATTTACAGCTTTAAATGGATTAAAATATTTGGTGAGTTTATTAAAATCAGTGAATGGATCTTCTGAAATTAATAAGGCTTTTCCCTCCGGACATTCAACATTTTTATTAATCAGAATAACGGATGCCTTTGATTGCAGTGCTTTGTCGTAATATTTTGGGTGATCAACAAAAACAATATCACCTTCTTCAACCACATGGATTTCATTAAAACCAGAAATAGGATAATCAGATGGTCCTACAAATGTGGCATCAATAATATCCGCAATTTCTTTCAATTTATATATACGAGGAAATTTCATCTGTTTAAATTTTGTTTTTTAGCGGTAACAGATCCTGTTCGCCATAAATCATTCCTTTGTGTGTCAAAATTTGTAATGCTCGTTTCATAAAACTATTCTTTAACGCGTTCTAAATAAGCTCCTTTTGCAGTATCTACCTTTATTTTATCGCCCTCATTTATAAATAAGGGAACATTGATAATTGCGCCAGTTTCAACAGTTGCCGGCTTGGTGGCATTTGTTGCTGTATTTCCTTTTACACCCGGCTCTGTATGTGTTATTTCCAAAACCACACTTGCAGGCATATCAACCGAAAGCGGCAAATCATCTTCAGTATTGATAATGATGGTAACAATTTCACCCTCTTTTAAAAGATCTGGTGCATCTAACGCATTTTTATGTAAGGTGATTTGATTGTAATCTTGGGTATTCATAAAATGAAATGTATCACCCTCAGGATATAAGTATTGAAATTTTTGAGTTTCCACTCTTATGTCTTCAATTTTTCTTCCTGCCGGAAAAGTATTGTCCAAAACCTTTCCAGAAGACAAACTTTTTAATTTCGTACGCACAAATGCCGGACCTTTTCCTGGTTTTACGTGTAAAAATTCAATTACTTTAAAAATATCATTATTGTACCTTAAGCATAATCCGTTTCTAATATCTGATGTTGTTGCCATTTATTTTTTTTATTCGTTTAATTATTTAACTGAACTATTATAATATGCTCAGGGCTATTGTTTTGATTAATATACTATTAATTGATAATATTCAATTATTAACTTCCTGTATAACCTTTCATAATACCTCTTTGAGAATTTTTTATGAAAAGTATAATCTGATCCCTTTCTTTGGTCGCTTCCATTTCAGCTTCAATTTTTTCCAAAGCTTGTGTGGTATTGTAATTTTTTTGGTATAAGATTCTATAGATATCCTGAATTTCCCTGATTTTTTCTGTTGGGAATCCTCTTCTTCTTAATCCAATGGAATTAATTCCAATATAAGACAATGGTTCTTTACCGGCTTTGGAAAACGGGGGAACATCTTTTCTAACTAAAGAACCTCCTGAAACCATAGAATGTTCTCCAATATGAATAAATTGATGAACAGCTACCAAACCGCTAAGAATTGCATAATCACCAATGGTCACATGTCCTGCAATGATAGAGCCATTTGCCAAAATGCAATTATTGCCAATAATGCAATCATGTGCCACATGCGTGGTTGCCATAATTAAACAATTGTCTCCTATTTTTGTATGGCCAAGTGCTTTTGTGCCTCTATTTACGGTTACACATTCTCTGATTGTGGTATTATCACCAATAATAGCTAATGAATCCTCACCTTCAAATTTTAAGTCTTGAGGTATTGCGGATATAACTGCGCCCGGAAAAATTCTGCAATTTTTACCTATCCTTGCACCTTCCATGATGGTAACATTTGAACCAATCCAGGTTCCCAAACCTATAATGACATTGTTATGAATTGTGGTAAAAGGTTCAACCACAACATTGGTTGCAATTTTTGCCTGTGGGTGTATATATGCTAAAGGTTGATTCATTATTCTTTCGGTTTTCTGGCAATTTGTGCCATTAATACTGCCTCTACCACAAGTTTGCCGTTAGCATAGCCATAAGATTGCATATGACAAATACCTCTTCTTATTGGTGATATTAACTCAGCTATAAAAATTAAAGTATCACCGGGTAAAACTTTTTGTTTAAACTTAACATTATCCATTTTCATAAAATAAGTTAAATAATTTTCGGGATCAGGAACGGTGCTTAATACCAATACACCACCGCATTGTGCCATGGCTTCAACTTGCAAAACACCTGGCATTACCGGTGCTCCAGGGAAATGCCCAACAAAAAAAGCCTCATTCATGGTGACATTTTTCATTCCCACCACATGCCTGTCCGATAATTCCAGAATTCTGTCTATCAACAAGAAAGGAGGTCTGTGCGGAAGAATACTCATAATTTTATGAATATCCATTAACGGAGGCTGATTTAAATCGAATTTTGGGACACAATTTCGTTTTTCCTGTTTAATAATTTTTTGAAGTTTTTTAGCAAAAACAGTATTTACCAGATGTCCTGGTTTATTTGCAATCACTTTTCCTCTAATTCTTGTGCCAACTAAGGCCAAATCCCCAATCACATCCAACAATTTATGTCGGGCAGCTTCATTTGCCCAACGTAAAGTAAGGTTGTCCAATATCCCGTTTGGTTTAACAGTAAGCGTTTCTTTATTGAATGCTTTTTTAAGTTTAGACATTGTTTCGTCAGATATTTCTTTATCCACATATACAATGGCATTGTTTAAATCGCCTCCTTTAATTAAATTATTGTCCAGTAAAGTTTCTAATTCATGAAGAAAACTGAAAGTTCTGGCATTCGCAATTTCAGTTTTAAATTCAGAAAGTGAGTTCATTGTCGCATTTTGGGTACCTAAAACTTTGGTGCCAAAATCAACCATAGCAGTAATTTGGTAATTATCACAAGGCATTAAAATAATTTCACTGCCGGTTTCTTCATCTTTATATGAAATAACTTCTTTAACGATAAACTCCTCTCTATCCGCTTCTTGCTCCTGAAGTTCTGCTTTTTCTAACGCTTCCACAAAATGTTTGGAAGATCCGTCCATTATTGGAGGTTCGGGAGCATTGATTTCAATAATAATATTGTCGATATCTAAAGCAACAACTGCTGCCAAAACATGCTCAGAAGTATTCACAAAAACGCCCATTTTTTCAAGGTTTGTACCTCTTTGGGTATTTAAGACATATTCTGCACTTGCCTCGATAATTGGTTTTCCTTCTAAATCCATTCTCACAAATACATAACCATGATTTATGGGCGCAGGCTTAAAAGTCAATGTTACTTTATTGCCTGTATGCAAACCAACACCGGAAAGCGTTATTTCCTTTTTAATCGTTTTTTGTTTATTCCTCATTTTTTCCCTTTTAAAGCTTTAATATCTTTCTCCAATGAATTTATAGTTGCAACCAATTCCGGTAATTTTTTAAAATACACGTATGATTTATTAAAATCTGAATACCCCATTGTGGGTGATCCTTGTATTATTTCATCATCTTTAATGTTTCTTCCCACTCCCGACTGCGCTTGTATCCTAACATTATTCCCAATAGTAATATGCCCGACGATACCAACTTGTCCGCCAATCATGCAATTCTCTCCAATTTTAGCTGATCCAGCTATACCGGTTTGGGCTGCAATAACTGTATTTGCACCAATTTCAACATTGTGAGCTATCTGAATTTGGTTATCCAATTTAACTCCTTTTCTTATAATTGTTGAACCTAATGTCGCCCTATCGATTGTGGTTGCCGCACCAATATCAACATTGTCTTCAATAATTACATTTCCTATTTGAGGTATTTTACTGAAAACTCCTTCCGCGCTTGGTATAAAACCAAATCCGTCTGAACCTAAAATTACACCGGCATGCAATGTGCAATTGGAGCCAATTATTGTTTCAGAATAAATTTTAGAACCTGGGTAAATAATAGTGTTATCCCCTATTTTCACATTTTCTCCAATATAAACATTGGGATAAATTTTTACATTACTACCAACAGAAACCTTGGCACTTATATAAGAAAAGGCACCTAAATATAAGTTAGTGCCAATAATTGCTGATTCATTGATGTAGGATGGTATTTCTATTCCAGATTTAACTGCTTTTGCATTATCATAAAATTCCAGTAATGTTGAAAAGGCTTTATAGGCATCAGCAACTTTAATGAGGGTTGTTTCAATTTCTTTTTCAGGAATGAAATCTTTATTCACAATCACTATGGAAGCTTTTGTTGAATATAAAAAAGGGGTGTATTTTGGGTTTGACAGGAATGTTAGAGATCCAACCTCTCCTTCTTCTATTTTAGAAAGGCTAAATACTTCGACGTTTTTTTTTCCGAAGATTTCCCCATCTAAAATCTCTGCTATTTGAATTGCTGTAAATTTCATGTTATGCAAAAGTAAAAAAAAAGTTCAACTCCACCTATTTCTTTGGATAGCAGATGTAGTACTTATAAACCGGATTTGACAATGCCAGAATATTTAAATGGTCAGAAGCCTCAGTAACATCTTTTAAGCTTCCGTCTTTGTAAATTATTTGTATATTATTTTTAGTTGAATCGTAAGCCTGATTGCATATTTCTCCGTGATATACGAAATAATCCAATTCTGCATCACTATAATTTAATTTTTCTTTAACCTGTTGTTTTATTGTCAACAATTGATTTTCCGTAAACGGTTCGTTTTGAATCATCACTTTTGGCAAAATTCTGTTAATTAAACTTTTCGATAATTTTGAAAGTATTTTGTCATCAACTGAAATCCAGTCTTTTATAGCAGCCAAAATATCATAGTCATCAAGTTTTGAAAATTCTTTTAGCGTTTCCAATGTTAAATTATCTTCATTAACGGGTTGTTTTAAAAAAACAGATAATGTCTTTGTTGCCGGCAAATTAATTCCCAACAAAGAAAGTTCCTGAGCTCTTTTTAATATTTTTTCCAATAATTTTTCAGCAACAAGCGCTGTTTTATGCAAATAAACCTGCCAATACATAATCCTTCGGGAAACAATAAAACTTTCCACACTGTAAATGCCCTTTTCTTCAACAACTAAGTTATCATTCTTTACATAAAGCATGGTAATTAAACGTTCTGAATTTATAGTACCTTCAGAAACACCCGTATAAAAACTGTCTCTTTTTAAATAATCCAACCTGTCCATATCTAACTGACTGGAAATAAGTTGGTGTAAAAATTTACGATGGTAATCTCCTTTAAATATTTCTATTGCCAAGGAAAGTTGTCCCTCAAACTCACTATTTAAGGCTTCCATAAATAATAAAGAGATATTTTCGTGTGATATCTCCTTCATAAATTGCCCTTCTAAGGCGTGTGAAAATGGTCCATGACCAATATCGTGCAATAAAATGGCGATATAAACTGCCGTTGCTTCTTCTTCAGAAATTTCAACGCCTTTAAATTTTAAAATTCTTACAGCCTTTTGCATTAAATGAACACTTCCAATCGCATGATGATACCTTGTATGATGCGCGCCAGGGTAAACCAAATACGACAATCCCATTTGAGCTATTCTTCTTAATCTTTGAAAATATGGATGTTCAATTAAATTATAAATTAAAATATTTGGGATTGTAATAAAACCGTAAATTGGGTCGTTTAATATTTTTAGTTTGTTCGTTTTTTTTTCGCTCAAAACAATAATTTTTATAAATGATAATGCAAAGATAACAATATGGGTAATATAAACATTTTATGGGTTGATGATGAAATAGATCTTTTGAAACCACACATTCTTTTTCTAGAGAAAAAAGGATATTTAGTTTCCACTTCTAACAATGGTGCGGATGCCATTGATATGTGCGAAGAAAACAATTACGACATTGTTTTTTTAGACGAACATATGCCCGGTTTAAGCGGGCTTGAGACGCTAAGTCAGATAAAAAGTAAACGTCCAAACCTTCCTGTTGTTATGATTACCAAGAGCGAAGAGGAATATATTATGGAAGAAGCTATTGGGAATAAAATTGCGGATTATTTAATTAAGCCAGTAAATCCGAACCAAATATTACTGAGTTTAAAGAAAAATTTGGACCATTCTCGTTTAATTTCAGAAAAAACCACGTCCAATTATCAGCAGGAATTCAGAAAAATAGCGATGGATTTGGCAATGGTCAATTCTTATGAAGAATGGATTGACATTTATAAAAAGTTGGTTTATTGGGAGTTGGAACTTGAAAACATCAGCGATACAGGAATGATCGAAATATTGGAAAGTCAAAAACAAGAGGCTAATTCGCTATTTTTTAAATTCATAAAGAAAAATTATAAAGATTGGATTCAGGATGAAGACGCACCCATTATGTCGAATACCTTGTTCAAAAAAGTAATCCTTCCTGAAATCAATAACTCAAAAGGAACTTTATTGGTTGTCATCGATAATTTACGCTACGACCAGTTTAAACTTATAGAACATACCATCACTAAATATTATAAAAAACAGGAAGAAATCGCTTTTTACAGCATCTTGCCAACAGCGACACAATATGCCCGGAACGCAATTTTTTCAGGTTTAATGCCCCTGGAAATGGAGCAACAATATCCTGATTATTGGAAAAATGATCCAGATGAAGGCGGTAAAAATTTATATGAAGAAGATTTTTTGGCAGCACAATTAAAACACCTTCGACAAAATATTAAATGGGGGTTTTATAAAATAACCAACTTGAAAGCAGGAAAACAATTGGTTGAAAATTTTAATTCCATCAAGGAAAACAATTTAACGGTGATTGTTTACAATTTTGTTGATATGCTTTCTCATTCAAAAACTGAAATGGAAGTTATTAAAGAATTGGCCAGTGATGACAAGGCTTATAGATCTTTAACAAACAGTTGGTTTTTGAATTCGCCATTATTGGAAATAATTCAGAAGGCCCAAAATTTAGGATTAAAATTGATTGTCACTACAGATCATGGCACCATTAATTCAAAGGTTCCTTCAAAAGTGGTTGGAGATAAAAATATAAGCTCCAATTTACGCTATAAAACAGGAAGGAGTTTGTCTTATGAAGATAAAGATGTTTATGCCGT
>JAGXIN010000128.1 GCA_024635575.1 Flavobacteriia bacterium | reverse complement strand
TTGAAACCGGTTTTTTAACGAATACAGTGGAGGGCAACTTTTTAAATTCCGAAAATGGACAGATGAAATATTCTAATTCAATTTCTTCTGATATTTTAAAATACATTCAGCAGCTAATATTAAATACGGTGGGCAATACCACTGTTGCTAAAAATGAAACCAATTCAGGGTCAAAAAGCAATGCTTCCACCGCCGATAATGTAAGTACTATTTTTAATAATATTGTATTTAAAGTCCAAATTGCCGCTGGTTCAAATAAAATAGAAACAAAACCCTATAATTTTAATGGACTCAGAAATATTGAGCGTGATAAAGTTTACGGCATCTATAAATATTATTTAGGCAGTACATCCGATTATAATGAAATAAAAAAATTACAAGAATTGGCTAAATCGAAAGGATATACCACTGCTTTTATTGTGGCATTTGAAAATGGAAAAAAAATATCTGTTGAAGATGTTTTTAAAAAATCATAGCGTATTTTTTTTAGTACTACCGAAAATAATTAGTAATATTGCCTATATAAATTGAATTGAATTGAAAATTACAAGAGAGTTAAAAACCGGTGTTGTGGCCATCGCAGTAATTGCCTTATTTATATGGGGATATAATTATATGAAAGGTTTAAATATATTTGATGCAGCATCAAATACTTATTTTACCGAATATAGCAATGTGGAAGGGCTCAATACAACAAGTGTTGTCACATTAAATGGCTTGGAAGTAGGTAATGTTATTGCCGTAAAGTTTAATAAAGATCCTGACAAATACGGTTGGTTAACTGTAGAATTTAGTGTTGAAACCGATTTGGAATTTTCAAAAAATAGTACTGCCAAAATATACAGTGCCAGTTTAATGGGTGGAAAATCGTTGGCGCTTGTGCCTTCCTATGAAGGAGAACCTGCTAAATCTGGAGATTTTTTTCAAGGAGAAATAGAAGCTGATGTAATTACTTCACTATCCGAAAACTTAAAACCACTTTTTGCGAAAGTTGAAAAAGCTGTTGTAAGCACAGATTCTTTATTGGTAGGATTAAATGAAATTATGGATTCCAAAACCAGAGCTGATTTTAAATCAAGCATTGCTCAGTTAAACGCCACAATTTCAAACTTTAATGCCATTTCCAAATCTGTAAATGAGATGGTGGCAACCAATAAAGATAAAATAGGGAATACATTAACAAACGCTGAGTTAATGACCAATAATTTAGCGAAACTTTCAGATTCTTTGGCCAATTCAAATCTTGGAACAACGGTTAAAAATTTAGAAACAACCGTCAATAATTTAAATAGTATTTTAGCAAATGTTGAATCAGGTAAAGGAACTTTGGGTAAATTGCTGAAGGATGACGAGATGTACAATAATCTGACAAGTGCCACGAAAGAATTGGACGAGTTATTGCGCGAAATGAAACTGAATCCAAAACGTTTTGTTCACTTTTCCTTATTCGGAAAAAAAGACAAAGATTATGTGCCAGAGTCTGAGCCAAAAAAGTAAGACAACAATGGTAAAAGTATTCAATCAATAAAATATTGAAAATAACAATAAACTAGAATGGATGAATTATATCGATAACATAGCATTTGCAATTCTTTTAATTATTGGAATTGGTTTTTTTGTAAAAAACAGCAAAAAAATTGTCAGGAATATAAAGCTTGGAAAAAAAATTGACAGATTTGATTTGTCAAATGAGCGTTTTAAGAATATGCTGAAAATTGCTTTAGGGCAGTCAAAAATGGTAAAACGCCCTGTTGCCGGGATATTGCACATCATAGTTTACGCAGGTTTTATTATTATCAATATTGAAGTGCTTGAAATAATTATTGACGGGCTTTTTGGAACACACCGTGTTTTTTCGGTTTTAGGAGGTTTTTATAGTTTTTTAATTGGTTCTTTTGAAATATTGGCCCTATTGGTACTGGCATCTGTAATCATATTTTGGATTCGGAGAATGGTTTTACAAATTCCACGTTTCTGGAATAAGGAAATGAAAGGATGGCCAAAAAATGATGCATTGTACATTTTATATTTCGAAATGGTTTTAATGTCATTATTTTTGATAATGAATGCGGCAGATTATAATCTACAGGCCTTAAATGCTGATCATTATACTATCGCAGGTTCTTTTCCGATCAGTCAATTTATTGCGCCACTATTATCAAATTTATCAGAAACATCTTTAATAGTTATTGAACGAACAGCTTGGTGGTTGCATATTGGAGGAATTTTTATTTTCTTAAATTATTTGTATTATTCAAAACACCTGCACATATTATTGGCTTTCCCAAACACCTATTTTGCAAATTTAAAACCGAAAGGTCAGCTCACCAATTTAGAAGCTGTTACCAATGAAGTAAAATTAATGATGGATCCAAGTGCCGATCCTTATGCAGTGCCTGATGAAAATGCCGCGCTGCCTGATAAATTTGGCGCCAGTGATGTAGCCGATTTAAATTGGGTGCAATTAATGAATGCTTATACGTGTACTGAATGCGGAAGATGCACTGCTGTTTGCCCGGCAAATATCACGGGAAAAGAATTGTCTCCCCGTGCTATTATGATGAAAACAAGGGACCGATTGGAAGAGGTTGGCGCCAACATTGATAAAAATGGTAAATTTATTGATGATGACAAACAATTATTAAATGATTATATTAAAGCAGAAGAAATTTGGGCATGTACCAGTTGCAATGCCTGTGTAGAAGCTTGTCCTGTAAATATTGATCCGCTTTCTATTATTATAGACTTGCGACGTTATTTGGTGATGGAGCAATCTGCCGCACCACAAGGATTGAATATGATGATGACAAACATTGAAAACAACGGAGCTCCTTGGCAATACAACCAAATGGACAGGCTTAATTGGAAAGACGAATAAAATACTAACTAAAAAAATAAATACCTTAACCATGAAAAAAGAAGATGTAGAAAAATTGTTACACGAAAAAGTTGAAGCTGGATTGCACATTAGTCCTGTATTGCCAAAAGACGTAAAAAATTATCTGATTGATATTGACGGTACGGTTGGAGAAGACATTCCCAATGAAGAACCTGAACGCATGGTAACGGCACAAGCTTATCCAGATGCTATAAAAACTTTGAATAAATGGTATGATGAAGGGCATATTATTTGCTTCTTCACCTCAAGAACTGAAGCGCATCGTGAAATTACTGAAGCCTGGCTTAAAAAGAATGGTTTCAAATATCACGGAATGGTAATGGGAAAACCAAGAGGAGGAAATTACCATTGGATCGACAATCACTTGGTTAAAGCGACCCGTTACCGTGGTAAATTTACTGATCTAATCGATAAAGAAGTAACTATTCAGGTGTTTGACGATGGTCAGCATGAATAATTGTAAAAATATTTAAAAAAAAGCATACTTATGAATGTACCTACAATGGCTGAAATGACCGCACAAGGAAAACAACCCGATGTTTTATTTTGGGTTGGATGCGCCGGAAGTTTTGATGACAGAGCAAAAAAAATCACAAAAGCTTTTGTAAAGATTTTAAACAAGGCAAATGTAGAATTCGCTGTTTTGGGTACCGAAGAAAGCTGTACTGGGGATCCGGCCAAAAGAGCTGGAAATGAATTTTTGTTTCAAATGCAGGCAATGACCAATATAGAGATTCTAAATGCCTATGAAGTAAAAAAAATAGTGACTGCTTGTCCACATTGCTTCAACACCTTAAAAAATGAGTATCCTCAACTTGGTGGAAAATATGAAGTAATGCATCATACTGAATTTTTGAAATCTTTGTTGGATGAAGGAAAAATCACCATTGAAGGCGGTAAATTTAAAGGCAAACGCATTACTTTTCATGATCCATGTTATTTGGGAAGGGCAAACGATGTTTATGAAGCCCCACGCTCTTTGATTGAAAAACTAGAAGTTGAGTTGGTTGAAATGAAACGTTGTAAAAGCGACGGACTTTGTTGTGGTGCCGGTGGCGCCCAAATGTTTAAAGATGCTGAAAAAGGTGACAAAGAAATTTATGTGGAACGCACGGAAGAGGCTTTAGAAGTAGCACCAAATATTATCGCTACAGGTTGTCCGTTTTGCAATACAATGATTACTGACGGAATAAAAGCAACCAATCAAGAAGAAAGTGTTCAAGTATTGGATATTGCTGAATTAATTGCCAACGCTGAAGATTTGTAAAATTTTAGGTAAAAAAAGCTATTGAAAAAATTGCCGTATGTTTAAAATTTATGTAAAAGCCGCTCGTTTAAGAACCCTGCCATTGTCCGTTTCAGGAATTATTGTGGGAAGTTTCTTGGCCGCTTCTCATGGCTATTTTAATTGGGTAATTTGTGGATTGGCATTGCTTACCACTATTGGGTTTCAAATTATTTCCAACTTTGCCAATGATTATGGAGATGGCGTAAAAGGAACTGATAATGAGGAGAGAATTGGACCTAAACGTACCATTCAAAGTGGTGAAATTTCACCTGAAAATTTGCTCAGAACCATTAAAATAACAAGCGCCTTTACGTTTCTTATCGCTATTATACTTATCTATTTGGCTTTTGGTAAAGGAGATTTTATAAACTTAACAGTATTTTTTGTGTTGGGCGTTGCCAGCATAGCTGCAGCCCTTAAATACACCATGGGTAAAAGCGCCTATGGATATAGTGGTTTCGGAGATTTTTTTGTATTTATTTTTTTCGGATTGCTTAGCGTTGTTGGCAGTTATTATTTATTCTCCAAACAGCTGGAATTAACTATTTTTTTACCTGCTATTTCAATTGGGTTGCTAAGTATTGGCGTGTTAAACTTGAACAATATGCGGGATAGCGTATCCGACGCAAAATCTGGAAAGAATACAATCGTAGTAAAAATAGGGGTGGAATTAGCTAAATATTATCATTATTATTTGTTGTTTGCTTCATTTTTATTTGCATCATTATACACCTTGCTTTATTACAAATCCTGGCATCAATTTTTATTTTTGCTAGCCTATATTCCAATTTTTAAACATTTTTTGGTGGTTTATCGGAATAAAAGACCCGTACTTTTGGATCCTGAATTAAAAAAATTGGCACTCAGCACTTTTTTGTTTGCAATATTATTTGGCTTGGGTGTGTTTTTAGCTGAATAAAGTGACTATAATCACTTTGTAAAATAAAAAATAAAAGATATATTT
>JAGXIN010000127.1 GCA_024635575.1 Flavobacteriia bacterium | reverse complement strand
ATATTTGCTGTTTTAAAATTGGTTTGTTATTGATTTAAAAACCGAAAGTCAGGAAGTGGTAATTTTATATTGAATTGGTAAAAAATTAGAAATAACTGATTAAGACTTTAATGATTATTTCCGTTGCCATTTGAGTTTTCAATGGTTAATAATTTGTTCAAGAGGTCCTTCATATTCACAGAAGCCGCAGCAATACTGTTGTTGGATGTGCCATAATACATATAAAGCTCCCCGTCAAAAATGGCAGCACCGGTTGGATAAATCATATTCGCTCTGTAGCCTTCCTTTTCATAAGGTTTTGTTGGTGAAAACAACGGCTTTTTAAGGCGAGAAACCAATTTTGAAGGATCTTCTAAATCAAGCAATGCAGCACAAATATGATAAACAAGTCCTTGGTGAGTAATTTGGGCTGAATAGTAAATAAGCAACCAGCCGTGTTCTGTTTCAATTGGAGGACAGCCGGCACCTATTCTGCTGTCTTCGTGTTCATACTTAGGTTCCATTATGATATGCTTGTCCAATTCTGAGACATAATCTTCCCAAAATTTCTTTGTCAATTCTGAAGGATCATTAAAAGACACTATTTGTATAGATGGAAACAGTCTGTGTAAAAAATAAAATTTTCCATTTATTCTTCTTGGAAAAAACACCACGTTTTTATCCCAAACGTACAGTTCCTTTTTTAAAAGATTTTTAAGCCTGTATTGCATAAAATAATTGTAAAAAACGAAGTGTTCCTTACTAATTTTGTCGCAGACAGGCTGAATAAGTTCCGCAAACTCACTAAACTTAAGTTTTGGCGTTATAATGCCTTTACGTTCCCAATGGGATAAATCTGTTGAGGTTGCGTAAGCGCTAGAAATATTGACGCCATCGCAAGTTTCGTAAGACATATAATAGGTATCGTCAATTTTTGTGATTCTCGGATCTTCAATGCCTTTATATTCATAACTTTCTTTTACAGTAAATATAGGTTCACAAGAACGTTCAATTACTTTTAATGGACCATCTAATTTACAATACCCAATACTGGAAAAATTACCCTCGCGAACTGCACGATAAAATAAATGTACGGTATTCTCTTCCTTATAAACACCAGGATTAAGCACACCAAAATTTTCAAATTGGTTTCCCGTTTTTTCTAAAATAACCCCATGTTTTGTAACAACTGGCATAATGTTCCATTTTTCTGATATAAAGTTGAAGTTTATAAATGATTTCAGCAATGAGTATTGTCAATTAAATTGATTTTTTTTATTGATTTAAATCAGTAGGTCTTTGCCCTAAATTTTTAGATTTTATGAAATAGGAATTATCAGAACACTGGCAATTATTGTTTTGCAGCCATGTTTTAATTTTCATATGTAAGTATTTATTGTTTTTTTGGTCATACGTAATTTGCATATTTTCATAGGTGATTGTATCGTGTTTCCGTTATGCTCATTTCATATGTAAATAGTTATTGTTTTTTTGTCATATGTAATACGCATATTTTCATAGGTGATTGTATCGTGTTTGCGTTATGCGTATTTCATTATTTCAAAAGTTCATCCAATAATTCGTTAATGTTAACGGAAGCCACTGCTATTCTGCTGTCTGCTGCACCATAATAAATATAAAGTTCCTCATTAAAAAGGGCTGTCCCGGTTGGGAAAACCACATTGTTTACATTGCCTTCTTTTTCCCAAGTTTCAGTTGGAGAAAACAAAGGCTGCTTAAGTCTTGCTTTAACAATTGCCGGATTTTTTAAATCCAGCAATGCAGCGCAAGCATGATAAATCAATCCATTTGGCGTATTTTGGGCTGAATGATAGATGAGTAGCCATCCTTTTTCAGTTTCAAAAGGAGGGCAACCTGCGCCTATATGAGCATTCTCATGTGTTTCCTCCAGAGACAATATCACATGCTTGTACAAGTTTGATATATAATTTTTCCAAAATTCAATGGTAAGGTCTTCGGGTTTGTTAAAATAAAGCATTTGAATGGATGGATATAACCTATGTAAAACTGCCAGTTTGCCATTTATTTTTTTTGGGAAAAAGACAAGATCTTTATCCCATACATAAATTTTGCCTTTCATTAAGTCAGCAAGTCCATATTTCATAAAAAGACTGTAAAACCTTACATGCACCTCACTAATTTTATCCAAGTTCTTCTTCACAAGGTCTTCATACTCTTCAAATGTGAATTTTGGCGTAATAATGCCTTTTCTTTCAAAGTTTTTTAAATCTTCAGAAGTTGCATAGGCTCCAAATACATTAATGCCGTCAAAAGCAGCATATGACATATAAAAAGTCTCTCCAATTTTTGTTATTCTTGGATCTTCAACACCTTTAAATTCATAACTTTTTTCATTGTAAAATACAGGTTCTTTACTTCTTTCAATAACCGTTAGCGGGCCTGCCAATTCACAGTAACCAATGGTAGAAAAATTACCTTCACGAACAGCACGATAAAACATACGCACTGTATTTCCTTCCTGAAAAATACCCGGATTTAAAACAGCTTCATTTTCAAAACCATTATCCGTTTTTTCCAGAATAATACCGTGTTTTTTAACATTTAACATAATTATGAATAAATTACTTTTTATGTTATAAAGTTGACGCTAATCCATTAAAACTACAATGAGCAATATCATTTGATTTTCTTTTTTGAAACTATTATAAATGAATATTGTATGATGATTACTCAAAATTCAGCAGCAAAAAAATAGCAAAAATTTATATATGAAGCCAAAAAAAAAGATTTGAAACTTTCTTGGACATAAGCGCTATTTCAATATTTTTTTTAGCAATCAATTGGAATTCAGAATTTAAATAAAATCAATTATCTTTAGTCCAAACAGTGAACATCCAATGTCTTTTTTCAAGATCACGGGTTAAGTCCATCAAAATTTCTTCAGTGGCAATATCACCTGCATCCAATGCATAATTTATAGCTTCCAATAATGATTCATGAATGATACCGAAATCCTTCAAGACCTCTTCTACCATTTGCAATGATGTTAATTCTTTGTCGCCTTCTTTTATTTCAGAGAGTTCAATTAGTTGTTTTAACGTATAATTGCTTTTTACGCCAAATACACGCATTCTTTCAGCTATAATATCGATGGTTTCACTTACCTTTTGATATTCTTTCTCAAATTGTATATGCAAATCAAAAAAATTCGGTCCTTCAACATTCCAGTGGAATCTTCGCAGTTTATGATAATGCACTGTATAATTGGCGATTAAATTATTTAATACATCAACTATCTCAGAAGTTTCCGAATAAGTGAAACCTAATTTTTTATAGGCTTGTGTTTGTGTTTGTGTTTTCATTTTTTTATAATTTATTTTAAATAATATAGTTGTAATTTGAACTATTATTTTTTAAGTGTAAAATGATTTGCATCAATTAAGTTTATGATTGTAATCAATATATTATTTGTTAAAAAATGCAAAAGCATTATAACTTACCGTAAAAAAAGCTGTTATGTTAATTCTGAAGAATATTTTGAATCCAATTTTTTTGGAATTCTATAGTATTGGCCAAGCATCTCATTAATTTTATCACTGTTTTTTTTTGATAAGATCCGAATATTCATCAAATATAAATTTCGGCATAATCATGCCTTTTCCTTCAAAATTATATTATTTTCAATTACTCTTAGTCCAAACAGAGAACATCCAGTGTCTTTTTTCCAAATCACGAATGATATCAGTAAGAATTTCTTCTGTGGCAACATCTCCGGCATTTAAAGCATAATTTTCGGCTTCCAACAAAGATTCATGAATAATATTAAAATCGCTTAAAACCTCATTTACCATTTGCAATGAAGTTAGATCTTTATCCTCCTCCACAATCTCAGAAAGTTCTAAAAACTGGCTTAAAGTATAATTGCTTTTTATGCCAAATACACGAATTCTTTCAGCCAAAACATCAATGATATTTTTTGTGTTTTCGTATTCCGTCTCAAATTGTTGATGAAGTTCAAAAAAATTTGGTCCTTCAACATTCCAGTGAAATTTTCTAAGTTTATGGTAATGCACAATATAGTTGGCAATAATTTTATTTAACATTACCACTATTTCTGCCGTTTCCATGTAGGTAAAACCTAATTTTTTGTAAGTTTTTGTTTTTGTTTTTGTTTTCATATTTTTTGTAATTTAAATTTTAAAAATTAACATTGCTATTATAAATGTTCCTATAAGGCAAGGAATATTTGTTAAACCCAATTGATTTTAATAGTCATAGGATGCTCCAACAAATTAAAAACTGAATTTGATTTATACAAAGTGAATGATAATTTTTAAGAAATGAAATGACGTAGGTCATTTTAAAATATGATATATATTACTTTTTTTGAACTTTAATAATTAAATGAAAGGAATGTTTCATTGTTGTTTTATGTTAGAAAATAAAGACATAAATAAATGTAGGACTCGATTAATTGAGTATATTTAGCAAAAAATAATACATTTCAACACTAAATTTCTTAATCATGAAAAACCCATTTATACTTTTGTTTTTATCGGCATTTTTATTGACAAGTTGCAGCAGCACGAGTGGAATAGTTAAAGGAAATGTATGTTATCCTTCGGATTATATTCCTGCAATGAACGTTTATATAAAAAATAAAAAGACAGATAAAATATATTCTTTAGAGCTTCTGGAAAATCAGAAACCTTTTAAATTTAAAAAAATACCGGAAGGAAATTATATCGCTTTCGCCCATACAATTCAGGATATTTCAACTGACCTTAACAATAAAACATCAATTGCAAGCGGCGGCTATACCCACGCAGTTCCTTGTGGACTGACCGTTGAATGTAAAGACCATTCTTTACTTATTTTTAAAGTTGAAAAAGGAAAAACCACAAAAAACATTCAAATTTGTGATTGGTTTGGAGCGATTATGGAAGGAAATTAGTAATTAGCCAATGAGTTAATTAGCCAATGAGCCAATTGTAGATTATGGATTTTGAATTTTAAAACACAGTCTTCAGTTGCAGTTGGCAGTTGGCAGTTACTCACAAACAATTTCACGATTAAACAAATCATCAGTTAAACAATTAAACTTCTTAAAAAAGTTTTCAGTCTCCAGTCGCAGTTGGCAGTTACTCACAAACAATTTCACGATTAAACAAATCAACAGTTAAACGATTAAACTACTTATTAAAGTTTTCAGTCTTTATTGCAGCAATAAGCCTCTGTGGTTTGCTATACAATTCAACGCAACAGTCAATCGGTTAAATGATTACACACCTCAACAATAAACAAATAAATGTGTGAATTTTACAACTTTTATCTAAAGTTATGTAACACATTTGAGTTTTGTTCTACGCAAATTTGTATATCTCTATTTAAAAAGAGAATACATTCATTTAAAATATAAATAATATGAAAATATTAAAATTTATAGCAATAGGAATAGGGCTGTTTTTTGCGAGCGAAATGCAGGCACAAATTTCGGTAAATTTAAACAATGGCACGCCTCCACTTTGGGGACCTTCAGGTTATTCAAATGTGAGGTATTATTATTTACCAGATGTTGAATCCTATTATGACGTTCAATCACAAAGATTTATTTATTACTCAGGAAATTCTTGGGTTCATAGGAAATATCTTCCAAAACAATATAGAGGTTATGATTTATATAATGGCTATAAAGTAGTGATGAAGGACTATCGAGGAAACGCTCCCTACACATATTATAAAGAACATAAAAGAAAATATGCCAAAGGATATCATGGCGAGCACCAAAACACAAACGGCAAAAAACCCGGAAACGGAAACTATAAATCAAAAGGTAAATCCAACGGTAAACAAAAAGGTAAAAAACATTAGCCAGAACAATTTTAAAAATATGCCATGGCAGGTATTGAAAACAGGAATCTTAATACCCCAAAGATTCCTATAAATTAACAGGTTAATTTAAAACAATACATTAAATGATGGTTAAGACACCATAAAGTCTTGGCATAAAATAAATTTAACCCCAAAGCATTATTTTGAAATTTTTGATAATTTTTTGACTAATTGTGACAAAGAGAGATGACGGCGTTTATTTGAATGAAAATCCCGAAACAATAAACGCCAACGTCTCTTAATTAAAAAAGAATATGAGATATTCAATTTAGTTAACAATTATTAACAGGTTAGTTTTTACCTGTTATTTGTATGTTAAAAACATTTAGGAATAAAAAAAAGATTAATTTATAAGCGGATCAATATGGAAATTTTTTTCTCTCTAAATACATTACTGTGCCGTGTTTAGCGTATCTTGTGAAAAAATCTGAAATTTGAAACTATACATTAAATATATGGTGAGCAACCGTTGTAAAATGGCTGTAAAAGATGCGCTAAGAAAACTTAAACTTCATTTTGTTGTGGTCGATTTAGGCGAAGTGGATATCATGGAAAACATCACTGAGGAGCAGCGATTCCAGCTAAAATTGGAGCTCTTCAACTCCGGATTGGAATTGATGGATGACAAAAGAGCGATGCTGATTGAAAAAATAAAAAATGTGATTATTGAAATGGTTCATTATTCGGAAGAAACCATCAAAATAAATTTTTCCGATTTTTTAAGTGAGAAATTAAATCATGATTACACCTATCTGGCAAATTTATTTTCAGAAGTACAGGGAACAACCATTGAGCAATTTATAATCGTCCATAAAATTGAACGCATCAAAGAATTGATTATTTACGGGGAATTAAATATTACAGAAATTGCATGGAAGATGAACTACAGCAGTGTGGCACATTTGTCCAATCAATTTAAAAAAGTTACCGGGCTCTCCCCTTCCCATTTTAAACAAATGAAAGTTAAAAGAAGAAGTCCGATTGAAGAAATTGGAAATGCACGTGACAAACAATAAGATGTTCAAAGAAAAAATTAAAATTACCAATTTTATCATAACATAAATGGAACCCCAAACAATCAAAAATACAAATTACACTAGAAGCTTAATAGAAGCAAGCTTAGATCCATTTATTACCATTAGTTTGGAAGGAAAGGTAACCGACGTTAATGAGGCATCCATAAAAGTAACTGGTATTTCAAGAAAAAAACTTATAAACACTAACTTCTCTGATTATTTTACGGATCCCAAAAAAGCCCAGGAAGGATATCTTCAGGTTTTTGAAAAAGGTTTTTTGATAGATTACCCGCTAACGATAAAACATAAAAACGGGAATTTTACAGATGTTTTATACAATGCTTCCGTTTATAAAGATAATGAAGATAATGTAATTGGCGTTTTTGCGACAGCAAGGAATATTACGGAGCTAAAAAAATCTTCACAATATGCCCGTAGTTTGATTGAAGCAAGTTTAGACCCCCTTCTTACCATCAGTGCCACAGGAAAGATTTTAGATGTAAATGCGGCATCAATAAACGTTACGGGAGTTCCCAGAGAAAAATTGATAGACACAGATTTCTCTGATTATTTTACTGATCCCAAAAAAGCCCAGGAAGGTTATCTTCAGGTTTTTAAAAAAGGTTTTGTGTCAGATTATCCGCTAACGATAAAACATATAAACGGGAATTTAACCGATGTATCCTATAATGCTTCCCTTTATAAAGATAATAAGGGCAATGTACTTGGCGTTTTTGCGGCAGCTCGGGATGTTACGGAACAAAAATGGGCAAAAGATTTACGAAAAGCCAACAAAGAACTTGCCTTTCAAAATGAAGAGAAGGGAAAACGTGCAGATGAGTTAAGCATTGCCAACGAAGAACTGGCTTTTCAAAACGATGAAAAAGAAAAACGGGCAAAAGAACTGGCTGTTGCCAATAAAGAACTGGCTTTTCAAAACGATGAAAAAGAAAAACGGGCAGATGAGCTAATCATTGCCAACGAAGAACTGGCCTTTCAAAACAATGAAAAAGAAAAACGGGCAGATGAGCTAATCATTGCCAACGAAGAACTGGCTTTTCAAAACAATGAAAAAGAAAAACGGGCAGATGAGCTAATCATTGCCAACGAAGAACTGGCTTTTCAAAACAATGAAAAAGAAAAACGGGCAGAAGAACTGGCTGTTGCCAATAAAGAACTGGCTTTTCAAAATGATGAAAAGGGAAAACGGGCTGAAGAACTGGCTGTT
>JAGXIN010000126.1 GCA_024635575.1 Flavobacteriia bacterium | reverse complement strand
TTTCTAATTTTTAACATCTAAAGCATCACGTAAAGCATTGCCGATAAGCATAAAAGCCATCACCAAACTCATAATGGCCAAACCTGGAATTATTGCCAAATAAGCTTTGCCCAAAATAATATAACTGTAATGATCTTTAATCATAGCACCCCAGGAAGGAGTGGGGGGTTGGGCACCAATTCCTAAAAAACTCAAGCCACTTTCCATTAAAATGGCTCCGGCAAAATTTGCCGCCGAAATAACAATAACAGGCGCCATAATATTGGGTAAAATATGTTTAAAAATGATTCTAAAGTTTGAAAAACCCAGGGCTTTTGCCGCTTCTACATATTGCATTTCCTTTGCACTAATAAGTTGTCCGCGAACAACTCTGGCAACTTCAACCCACATGGTTAAACCAACAGCAATAAATACTTGCCAAAATCCCTTTCCTAAAGCCAATGTTATGGCAATTACCAAAAGAAGTGTGGGAATTGACCACGTAATGTTTATCAACCACATAATAAAAGTGTCAATTTTTCCTCCAAAATAGCCCGCAATTGCACCTATTGAAAGGCCAATCACTAAAGAAATAAACACGGCAATAAAACCGATTGAAAATGAGATTCTTGTGCCAATTAACATTCTGCTTAACAAATCTCTTCCATACTTATCGGTTCCTAAATAGAATCTTTTTGTTTTAATGAATGTTGAAATATCCTTTCCTTGAAATTTTGAAAGCGGAAATGTTTTTGTTAAACTGACTGCCTTGTTTTCAGTATAAGTATCAATTGTCAATTCTGTTTCAGAAACGCTGTAATTTGAAATGGGAATTTCAGTTTGTGGATTTTTTTTGCCGAATAAAATAATGTTGAAGAACGATTGATTTATTATTTTTTCTGAAGGAATGGTTAGCATTAAAACTTCAAAACCAGGTTTTTTTGAATGGATTTCTAAATGCATCTGATTTGCATTGCTACTATTGTCGGGCGCTAAAAAGTAAGCAAATATCGCTACAAAAGCGCATAAAACAACAAACCAAAAACCAAACACTCCAGCAGTATTTTTTTTATACTTCTGGAGTGCCAGTGCGGATAATGAATTTACTTTAGTTTTCAATAGTTATTGCTTTACAGGTGTAAAGTTACACTATTTTAAAATTAATTTTTCACCAATTGATACTGTGGTTTTAATTTTAATTCGCTAAGAACATTTAATGCTTCATCAATATAAATATCTTTTTTCAAATTTGTATGCCAAACTTCACGTTTCTCAGCCAAATCTTTATCGGCTTCCAATAAGGGTTTTTCATAAAACGGTGATGTATAGGTTAAATTGGAGGTGTATTCGCCAATTTCTTTGTATTTTAAAGATTCCGTTTTATGGCTTTCCAAATCTTTTTTATAATCCCCGATATTCAAATAAACCAACTTTTCATCCTGTGAACTTTTCAACCACTTTGCATTCTCGTCAATTAACTTGAAATATTTATTATTTTCAATTCGTTTTTTGCTGTTATTGATTGCCGTGTTATAATTTTCGTAATTATTCCAAAGCGCATAATTGGCTGGAGCAACTTTATCAAATTCTAAAGCATTTTTTGAATCACGTTCACCAATTTCCATATAACTGTATCTCCTTGGCAACATAATATCAGAATGCACGCCTTCCATTTGTGTTGAGCCTCCATTAATTCTGTAGAATTTTTGGATCGTAATTTTTAGCGCACCTATGTCTTCATTTAAATCGTGATATTTATTTAAGTCCAAAACACTTTGAACAGTTCCTTTTCCATAGGTTTGTTTTCCGCCTATAATGATGGCTCTGTGGTAATCCTGCATGGCTGCGGCAAATATTTCTGATGCGGAAGCCGAGAGTTCATTAAGCAAAACCACTAAAGGACCATTCCACTGAATTTTTGGATCTGTATCATTTTTAACATCGGCTTTTCTGTCTCGATATTTTACTTGAACAATGGGACCTTTATTTATAAATAATCCGCTAATTTCTATTGCAGTTTGAAGTGAACCACCACCATTATTTCTTAAATCCAATAAAATTCCTTCAACATTTTCTTTTTTCAGACGTTCAATTTCCTGAGCCATATCTGTGGCAGAGTTTCTGAAGTTTTTTTCGTCAAAATCAATATAAAACTTAGGTAAATCGATAACACCAAAAGTTCGTCCGTCTTTTTTTATGATACTCGATTTTACAAATGTTTCATCCAGTTCAACAATGTCTCTGATAATAGAAATGACTTTAATTGAGCCGTCTAATTTTTTAACGGTCAATCTAACCTCAGTACCTTTTTTACCCTTAATAAATTCAATCGCATGGTCTAAACGCATCCCCACAATGCCAACTGGTTCTTCATTTCCCTGCGCCACTTTCAAAATAATGTCACCAACTTCCAATTCGCCCGATTTCCAGGCAGGACCACCAGAAATTAATTCATCAACTTTTGTGTAATCATTTCTTTTTTGAAGTCGCGCTCCAATACCCTCTAATTTACCGGCCATAGAAATGTCAAATTGTTTTTTTACGCTTGGGTCAAAATAAGTAGTATGTGGGTCAAATGATTCGGTAATGCAATTGATGTAAGTTGAAAACCAATCAGAATAAGTAAGCTCATCAATGCGCTCATATAGATCATTCATGCTGCTTAAGGTAGCTTTACGTGATTCAATTTCAATCGCATCCATTGATTTTTTGACGTAAGTGCTATCCGCTTTGAATTGGTCATCCTCATCACTTATTTTGTCATAGAAACGCGTAAGTGCGTTATATTTTAATTGCTTATTCCAAAGGTTTACCAACTCATCTTTAGTTTTGGAATAGGGTGTGTTTTCAGAATCTATGTTTAATGTTTCACCATTAATTTCAAAATTAAATGGGTTTGCTAAAATTTCTTTGTAATAGGTTTTGGATTCTTCGGTGCGTTGCACAAAACGTTCATAAACCAAAAAGAAAAAAGTTAAATCCTCATTGTTGATCTGGTCATCAATCTTGGTTTTATAAGCTGAAAATTCATCAATATCCGATTCTAGAAAATACCTCTTAGATGGGTCTAATCTTTCCAAAAATTCATCATATACTTTTACTGAAAATGCATCATCAATTTCTTGGGGTTCATAATGACCCTGTATCAATACATATTTTAATATAGTTAATAAAACTTTATCTTTCGGATCGGTGTTTGCGACTGTCCTTAAGCTTGTTAGTAAGCTTAAAACAAAAAGCAAAGGCAATAAAAATTTAAATTTTCTAATCATCATCATTCGTTTCAATATTTGTTAATATGTTTTTATGCAACCACTAAAATAGTGCCAATTGTTTGGCTAGACGTCTAATTTAACCTTTTTTTATAAATTCCTCTAAAGACTTCTGACAATTTATCATTATTTGCACTAAAAACCTCCCAAAGTTGAGTTACTGTATTGTCAGTATTATTTGTCCAACTAATTTGATTGTAATAATTTCCCTTTTCATTTTTAATAATTTCACTTTTTAAAACCATTGAACCATTTAAAAAATTGCCTTTTAGCTTTAAGGTATAGCCTGAATTATCTACCCATATTTGATGCCAAAAACCATCTGACTTATCATAAAAATTTATGCTTGTTCCTCTATTTTTACCGGTAGAAATCCACTTTTCTTGTATCACACAATTGTCATACAGTTTAGAAATTGAATTGGTGCCAACCAGGTTATTGTCACTGTCATAAACATCCCATTCTCCAAGCCAAAAATTAAATTGGTTGTAATCTTCACTGCAACATGCGCAGGTGTTTTCTGTTGTTTGAGACATCAATTTTGAGACATTAAAAATTAAAAGAAGAAAAAAAAGAATAGTTACTTTCTTCATAAGTTACTTATTTCGTTGTTACAATAGTAATGAAATAATAGTTTAATCTTCTTTACAAAATGTTAAATTTTAATTTATTGTAAGCAAATAAAATAGCCTAAATTTGTTGCCTAATTTGAATATAATGAACAATAAACCTTTGATTTTGGTTACCAATGATGATGGAATTACAGCACCGGGAATTAGAATCTTAATTTCTGTGATGAATGAAATTGGTGATGTGGTGGTAATTGCTCCAGATAGTCCACAAAGTGGCATGGGACATGCAATTACGATTAATGAAACCTTGTATTGCAATGAAATAAAAATTGATGACGGGGATCAAAAAGAGTACCAATCGTCCGGGACACCGGCAGATTGTGTGAAGTTGGCAGTTAGTGAAATTCTAGACAGAAGACCCGATTTGTGTGTCTCAGGAATAAATCATGGATCCAATTCATCGATTAACGTTATTTATTCAGGAACTATGAGCGCTGCTGTGGAAGCAGGCGTGGAAGGTATTCCTGCAATTGGATTTTCATTGCTCGATTATTCTTGGAATGCCAATTTTGAACCGTTAAAAAAATACATCAAAAAAATCGCATTAAATGTCCTGGAAAATGGATTGCCAGACGGCGTTGTGCTCAATGTGAATTTCCCCAAAAGCGAAACTTTTAAAGGCATTAAAATTAGCCGGCAAGCCCGCGCAAATTGGGTGGAGGAATTTGACAAACGAACCAACCCGCAAGGAAAAATTTATTATTGGCTTACTGGGAAATTTGTGAATATGGATAAGGGTGAAGATACAGATGAATGGGCATTGGCTAACAATTATATTTCTGTGGTACCCGTTCAATTTGATTTAACGGCACATCATTTTTTGCAAAAATTAAACAGCTGGAATTTATAATTTTAGCATTGAAATTCTTATATTTATGTTATGAAAAAAGAAATGCTTATAGGGTTTTTGGTTGCTTTGGTAGCAACTTCTTTTGGTTGTTTTTTGTTTATTGAATTTTTTTCCACTGTTGATTTTTATCAAAGTTTGGACCTAATAAAAGAAGGCAATCTAGAAGGTAAAGTTTTGGTATTGGGTGCTATGGCGAACTTTTTTGTATTTTTCGTATTTTTGAAAAAGAAACAGATTTATAGGGCCAGGGGCGTTTTAATGGAAACTTTTTTAATTGCATTTATCGTTTTATGGTTAACATTATTTTCTAAGTAAACACAAAATGAAGTATTACATTATCGCTGGCGAGGCTTCGGGAGATTTACATGGATCTAATTTAATGAAGGCATTGAAGGAAAAGGATCCATCTGCCGAAATTAGATTTTGGGGAGGCGATTTAATGCAGGAAGTTGGCGGCACTTTGGTAAAACATTATCGCGAACTTGCTTTTATGGGTTTTGCTGAAGTTATTATGAATATAAGCGAAATTTTTAAAAATATTAATCAGTGTAAAAAGGATTTATTAAATTTTAAACCCGATGTCTTAATCTTAATAGATTATCCAGGTTTTAATATGCGAATTGCTGAATTTGCAAAAAAAGAAGGAGTTAAAGTCCATTATTACATTTCGCCTCAAATTTGGGCATGGAAAGAAAATCGCATTAAGATTATTAAACGTGATGTTGATGAAATGTATGTGATTTTGCCTTTCGAAAAGGATTTTTACGAGAAAAAACACAATTTCCCCGTTCATTTTGTGGGACATCCTTTAATTGATGCTATTTCCAACAGAAATCAGGTTGGTGAAAATGCATTTAGGGAAGAACATCAATTATCCAAAAAACCTATTGTGGCATTATTGCCGGGAAGCAGAAAGCAGGAGATAAAAGAGATGCTTTCGGTGATGTTAAAAATAGTGGATAAATTTTCAGATTACCAGTTTGTGATTGCTGGTGCCCCTAGTCAGGATTTTGAATTATACAAGCAATTTATAATCAAAGACAATGTGAAATTTGTAGCCAATAAAACTTATGATCTATTATCTGTTTCCTATGCGGCTATTGTAACTTCAGGAACGGCAACCTTAGAAACAGCCTTGTTTAAAATCCCGCAAATTGTTTGTTATAAGACAAGCTGGACTTCCTATCAGATTGGTAAGCGTTTGGTGAAGTTGAAATTTATTTCGTTGGTCAATTTAATCATGGAAAAGGAGGTTGTGAAAGAATTGATCCAGGATGATTTTAACGAACAAAATATAGAGCAAGAACTTCATAAAATTATTGATGGTTACCAACGCGCCGTAATGTTTATAGCATATTACGATTTGGAGAAAAAGCTTGGAGGCAAAGGTGCTTCAAAAAAAGTGGCTGAATTAATTATAGAAAAATCGCCGAAATAAATGAATATATCAGCGATTTTTAATGAAAATATTTTTTCTGAGATTACTCGCAAACAGCTCCTAAAGTATCTTCTATATCGCCGGGAGTACTCATAATTTTCATAAAAGTTCCCATGGTTAATTCAGGCCAATGTAAAGCCAATCTGTATTTTCCGGCAAGCATTGTTGCTTTTTTTTCCTGTAAAATAATTTCATAAGGCATCGCGGCAATATTGTCTTCCCCGATAATTGGCAAGAAATAGGATTCTCCTTTTTCTTTATTTTGTAAGCCAATCCCATACACTGCAATATTTTCTTTTTCATATACCAGTTTATAAACTAGGACTGCTGCATCCTTTTTAGCTTTTAAATTGGCTTCAATTGTTTTCACTGCAGCTTCAAATGATGAAAATTCATGAAGCGTAATTGGGTCAGAAAAGTAAGGCATAAAAACTTTATAGTGATAATTTTTTAAATTTTCTGCTTTCACAGTTCCCCCAAAAGGTTTGAACTCATTACCAACTGTTGAAAATGCTGTTTTTAAATCGGAGTCAAACTTTTGAAATGTACTTTTGTAGGTGTCGTAATTCTCGGCCAAATAGGCTCTTAAAATATATTCAGGATTGGTATAGGACATGGTTACTTTTCCGTTTTTTGAAACCAAACCAACTTTAAATACTGCAGCAAGTGCGCCTCTGTCTGTAACTTTAACAACCGTGTTTTTCAAATCTGTTCTGGTAAAAGCAATCACTTTTAAAGAACTTTTATTTGAAGGATTGTAAGATCCTAAAATTGTAAATGAATTGTTTTGTAAAGCCTGGGTAATTTTTTCTGAAGCCTGTTGCATGGTTTCGGTTGTTTCGCCAATTTTAATATACGGCGACAAATCTTGTCCGAACGAACTGGTATTGAAAATTAAAATAAAAATAAGGCTGATAAAGATGTTTTTCATAATGTAAATTTTATTTGTTTTTTTATAGACATTATAGAATTCACATATTCGTTATGCTCATTTCATAATGTTAAAATTTATAAATCGATCAAAATTACTTTTAAAGGAAGTTGTCATTAGTGATAAAGATCAGTTTGTAACAATTGTTACTGGCACTTGATTTGCAACTGATATAATAAAATTTTTCACAGATGAATTTTTTTTAACTAACTTTATCCTGCTATGATAAAGTTTTTAAAATTTATACCTGCTCAACTTACCTTCTTTTTAATAGTTGGAATACTTATTGGAAATTATTTCAGCATTCAACCAGTTCAATTGGTTGAGGTTTTGGGTATATTGATATTGTTGTTTACGGCAGCATATTTTTACGCCAATAAACAATTTCAGCAAACAATTTTATTCACCACATTGGTTTTTTTGATTTCTTTTTTTATTGGTTTGGGCGCCATTACTTTTAAAAATCAATTAAATAACAAAAAACACTATTCAAATCAAACTCAATTTGTATCGGATAAGCCTATTGAAGCACTAATTTTAATTGAAGCTGTGCTAAAATCCACGGCCTATTACAACAAATACGAAGCGGAAGTATATCAGCTGAACGGTAAAAAAACCTTAGGTAAAATCTTGGTCAACATTAAAAAAGACAGTATTAAAAGTCGGCTAAGGGTTGATGATAAATTGGCGGTTAAAACGGTTTTCAATACAATCGCTGAACCTTTAAATCATTATGGTTTTAATTATAAAAAATACCTGCAGCAGCAACAAATTCACCATCAGATTTCTGTGGAGAGTTTCCAATTTTTAAGATTGCCGAAATCTAAGCAAACTTTAAAGGGAATAGCGGCCAATATAAGAGAAAAAATAACGGAAGCGTTAATTAACTATGGGTTCAAAAACGATGAATTGGCGGTAGTAAATGCATTAATTTTGGGCCAGCGCCAAAACATTACAAGGGAATTGCAGCAAAGTTATGCTGGTGCGGGAGCAATACATATTCTGGCGGTTTCAGGATTACATATAGGGATTATATTGCTTATTTTAATGGCAATATTTAAACCGTTGCATTATTTTAAGCATGGAAAATTAGTGACTTCCATGCTCATTATAATTATTTTATGGATGTATGCCATACTTGCTGGTTTATCCGCCTCGGTTGTCAGGGCGGTGGCCATGTTTACTGCAATTGCGATTGCCATGCAAGTAAACCGACCTTCAAGTGTTTACAAAAATTTGGTTATTTCAATGTTTTTTTTACTGTTGTTTAATCCATATTATTTATTTGAAGTTGGATTTCAGTTGAGCTATCTGGCTGTTTTCTCCATTGTTTGGATTCAGCCTAAATTGTACAATTTGTGGAAACCAAAGTTGTGGTTATTGGATAAATTATGGCAATTATTAACAGTTTCAACAGCAGCCCAAATTGGTGTTTTACCATTAAGTCTGTTTTATTTTCATCAATTTCCTGGATTGTTTTTTGTGTCTAATTTGGTAATTATTCCTTTTTTGGGCATTATTTTAACGGCCGGAATTATCATAATGGCGCTTGCAGTTTTGCAAATTGCACCACAATTTATGGTGGATGCTTTTATTTTTACCATTCAGCAAATGAATAAATTTGTAGTTTGGATTGCCCATCAGGAATTTTTTATCATACAACAAATTTCAATGTCAATTCTGCTGATGGTTGCGCTTTACGCTTTTCTGTTTTTCGGACTTAAATGGATTGAAAAGAAAGTTTTTTTTCGATTTATGCTCGTTTTAATTTCAGTGATTATGATTCAAACTGTTATTGTTTTTGAAAAATATTCCATACAATCTGCCAATGAATTTATTGTTTTTAATGAAAGTAAAGCAAGCATGTTTGGAAAAAGAAATGGAAACGCAATACGTTTCGAAACTTCGAAAGACTCCTTAAAAACTACTTCAAATTTTATCAAGGCCTATTTAGTTGGTGCTGGATTGGTACAAATTCTTCCATCAGAAAAGATAAAAAACTTTTACACGTTTGACAACGAAACTATTTTAATTGTGGACAGTTTGGGGCTTTACAACTTTAATTCGGTTAAACCAACAATTGTGATTTTGAGGCAATCCCCAAAAATAAACTTGGAAAGGTTGTTGAAAAATCTCCATCCGAAAATAATTATTGCGGATGGCTCAAATTATAAAAGTTATTTGAAAGATTGGGAACAAACGTGCCTGAAAAATAAA
>JAGXIN010000125.1 GCA_024635575.1 Flavobacteriia bacterium | reverse complement strand
TTTTGTACATTTAAAAATATCTGTTCAATTTTTAATTAGACCGGATCACGTGTATGACGCTTTTTATAAGCTTCAAAATCCTCATGAACAAATTACCGCATTCATTTTTGACGTTGTACGTGCTGAAGTTCCTAAAATGATCTTGGATGATGTATTTGAAAAGAAGGAAGAAATTGCTTTGGCTATACAGCGAGATTTAAAAGAAGCGATGCTTAATTATGGTTATGATATCATTAAAGCATTGGTTACAGACATTGATCCCGATGAAAAAGTAAAAATTGCCATGAACCGTATTAATGCAGCTGATCGCGAAAAAATTGCAGCACAACATGAAGGTGATGCGCAACGTATTTTAATTGTTGAAAGAGCAAGAGCCGAAGCTGAAAGTAAACGTTTACAAGGAAGAGGTATTGCAGACCAGCGCAGAGAGATTGCACGTGGTTTAGTAGAGAGTGTTGAGGTTTTAAATAAAGCCGGAATCAACAGCCAAGAAGCATCGGCTTTAATAATTGTTACACAACATTATGATACATTACAAAGCATTGGATCTGACTCAAAATCAAACTTAATACTATTACCTAACAATCCTACTGCAGCCAGTTCTATGTTAACTGATATGGTTTCTGGTATGGTTGCCGCCAATAAAATAAATGAAACTTCCAACGAAGATGATTCTAAAAAATCTAAAAAATAAATTTATAAAGCATAAAAAAACCTGTGCAAAAGCACAGGTTTTTTTTTAAAATTATATTTTTACTTTTTTAAATCCTTTTTTTTCTCTTCTTTTTTATCTTCCTTTTTATCATCTTCTTGAGTCGCGTTTTTAAACTCTTTTATTCCACTGCCAAGTCCTTTCATTAATTCTGGCAATTTCTTTCCGCCAAACAATAATAAAATTGCCAATCCAATAATTATCCATTGCCAAGGGCCAACCATCCCTAAAAATATATATAATGCATTCATAATTTTAAAATTTTGAGTTACAAAGATAGTAATTAATTCAAAACGAACATTAATTTTTATCTTTAATGGTTCCGCCAATCATAAGTTTGGTTTTTAAAACTTCCGGAGTTCCTTTGTAATAAATTGAGCCACCAAAACGCACATTGGCATCTAATAATTCTGATGCAATAACTTCTACATTTGCGCCTGAAGATGAGGTAACAGTTGCTTGTTTACTTTGTAAGCCATACCCACTGTAAATACCGCCTGTGTTGGCTTCAACAGTTTGACTTTCTGTAACGCCATTTAGCGAAATTATTCCTCCTGAAACACTTTTTACTGATAAGTATTCTGTCTCTATTTCTAATTTAATTTTTGCGCCTTCTTGTGCCCTAACTTCTAAATGTTGTTGTTTAATTACTTCTTTCGATACAATTGAAGCGCCTTCATTAGTGTCCAAAACAGCGATATCATTAACATAATAAAGAATAATTTCTACATCTTCAGCAAAAAAGCTTTCAGGAAATTTTAAACGAATTTTTAATGTTCCATCTACGTTTATTACAGAAACATCCTCAGCTTGTGAACCTGATATTTCTATTTTTGAAGTGGAATATTTTTGCAGTTCAACAGACAAACCGTTAAAAACTTTTACAATATTAAAATCCCCCAACTTTGTAGTGATGGGCTCCTGCGCGAACAGTGTTGTAGAAAATAAAATAAGTAATAAAGCTAATTTTTTCATTTGAATATCATTTTTTATCTATAACCACCACAAAGTGCAATAATTGTTCCTTTTTTGTTAATTATTTACCAATTTTTTCCAATAAAGTAAAATCAAGATGTTTGCGCTCCAAATCGGTATGTTTAACCTTAATTAAAACTTGATCACCTAGCTGATAAATATTATTGGAAGATTGACCTACCAAAGCGTACTGTTTTTCATCATAAATATAAAAATCATCCTTAATTTCGCGTATTCTAACCATTCCTTCACATCCATTTTCAATGATTTCAACATAAATTCCCCATTCTGTCACTCCGGAAATAACACCTTTGAACTCTTGATCCATGTGTTTTTCCATATATTTAACTTGCATATACTTAATGGAATCACGCTCTGCGCTTGTAGCCAAATATTCCCTTTCAGAAGAATGTTTGCATTTTTCCTCATAGAGTTCCGCTTTTGGCGATTTACCTCCTAATAAATAATGTTGCAGCAAGCGATGGGTCATCACATCGGGATACCTTCTGATTGGTGAAGTAAAATGACTGTAATAATCGAATGCCAATCCGTAATGTCCAATATTATCAGTAGTATAAACCGCCTTACTCATGGTTCTTACCGCCAATGTTTCAATCATATTTGCCTCGCTTTTTCCATTCACATCGCTCAATAATTTATTTAAGGAGGCTGCGGTTGATTCTTTGCTTGAAGTATCAATTTTATTGTTGTAGCCAAACTTGCTTACAATGGTTTGAAGCGCTGCCAATTTATCTACATTTGGTTCATCATGCACCCGGTAAATAAAAGTGTTTTTAGTTGGTACACCATTTTTTTTGCCCACAAATTCAGCAACTTTTCTGTTCGCCAACAACATAAATTCTTCAATTAGTTTATTGGCTTCTTTAGCTTCTTTGAAATAAACGCCGGTTGGCTCAGAATTTTCGTCTAAAATAAATTTTACTTCTGCCCTGTCAAATGTTATAGCACCTTGTTGCAACCTTTTTTTACGAAGAATTTTAGCCAATTCGTCCATTTTTAAAACGGCAGTAACTATTTCTGGCGCAACATTGTATTGTTCACCTGTTATTGAAACCTCTTTTGAAATTGAATTTTCTTTTGATTCAATTATTTCCTGCGCTTCTTCATAAGCAAACCTTTGATCGGAATAGGTAACCGTTCTTCCAAACCATTCATTTACAACATGTGATTTGTTATTTATTTCAAAAACGACTGAAAAAGTCAATTTTTCTTCATTTGGACGCAAGGAACAAACACCATTCGACAATACTTCAGGAAGCATCGGAACAACCCTGTCCACCAAATAAACCGATGTTGCCCTGTTATAAGCCTCGTCATCCAAAAATGTATCTTTGTGTAAATAATGAGAAACATCTGCAATATGGATTCCTATTTCATAATTTCCGTTTTCTAAAACTTTAAATGACAACGCATCATCAAAATCCTTAGCATCTTTAGGGTCTATGGTAAACGTAAGGTCCTTTCTCATGTCTCTACGTTTGGCAATCTCCTCTTTGGTAATTTCTATATCAATTTTTGCTGCTTCATTTTCAACTTTTTCTTCAAATTTATAAGGTAAGCCGTATTCTAAAAGTATGGAATGAATTTCGGTATCATGGTCGCCTGGTTTACCCAAAACCTCCAAAATTTCCCCAAACGGATTTTTGGAATTCTCTGGCCAATCCACCATTTTAACCAATACTTTTACACCATGTTCTGCATTTTTAAGTTTGTTTTTCGGAACAAAAATATCAGAATACATTTTTGAATCATCAGGAATTACAAATCCAAAATTATTACTCAGCTGTAATACGCCAACAAATTCTGTTTTTGCCCGTTTGATAATTTCAACAACATCACCTTCTTCCCTGCTATTTTTTTGACGTTTGTATAAATATATTTTTACGGTATCTTTATGCAAAGCCCTATTTAAATTTCTTCCCGGAATATAGATATCATGGTCCAGTTCATCACAAATAAAATAGCCGTTACCATTTGTAGTTGCATCAATGGTACCTGTATAATATTTTGAAAGCCCTGCTATTTTATATTTACCTCGCTCAGTTTCTTCAATCTTTTTTTGGGCTTTTAACTCTTCTAATTTTTGGATAACCTGATTTCTTCCGTTGGCATCTGTGATTTCTAATTTAGCGCAGATTTGCCGGTAATTGAAACTTTTATCGGGAGATTGATTTAAAATTTTTAAAATTTTTTGGGTTAAATCTTTGATAACGTTTCCTTTCTTTTTGTAGTTTTCTTTTCTTTTCGACATTGATTTTATTCTCTTTTATTTCATTCAAAAGTACGATTATTTGTCCTAAATTAATTATTAAATTGTTATATAAATTACAAGTTGTACTTTTCGAACTTAAAATTTTAGAATTATTATGAATGAAAATTGGTTTATTATTATAAATCCTACATCAGGAAATGGATCTGCTAAAAAGAAATGGATTCCCATTTATAATGAATTAAAAAAACAGGAATTTGATTTTAATTTTAGTTTTACCCAAAATAAAAACCACACTATTGAACTGATTAAAAAAGCCATAAATTTAAATATTACAAAATTTATTTGTGTTGGCGGAGACGGAACACTACATACACTGGTTAACGTAATTTTTAGTTTAAACCTTCCAAATATTTCTGACATTAAAATTGGTATAATTCCAATAGGGACAGCAAACGATTGGATAAAAACCTACAAAATATCAAAAGATTATAAAAAAGCCATTCAAATAATTAAAGAAAAATATACCATAAAACAAGATATTGGAAAATTACTAATTCATGAGAATAATACCATAGTTTACTTTTATAATTTAGCCGGTATTGGGTTTGACGCATATGTGGTAAACAAAGCGCATAAATTAAAAAATTTAGGTTTTTTATCTTATTTAGCGGGAGCTTTAGTTAGTTTAACCAGTTATAAAAAAAGCAATTTAAATATTATTTTTAACGAAACAAAAATAAAAGAAAAAACATTGATGCTTTTAATAGGGCTCTGCAAATATTCTGGTGGAGGAATGCAACTGACTAAAAATCCAAATCCAACAGACGGACTTTTTGATATTTCCCATATCAATAAAATATCCTTACTGACTCTTTTAGGAAATATTAGAGGATTATTCAATGGCAATATCACAAATCATAAATTGGTTAAAAATTATAAAACCTCAAGGTTGAAAATAACCGTCATAGATATTCAGAAAACTTATATTCAGGCCGATGGAGAATTGGTTGGTTCGGGAAGTTTTGAAGCGGAAATCTTACCAACAGCATTGCATTTTATTGTTCCTTTCATTAAAGCTTAAGGTTTAAGTTTTAATGTTATCAACAACTTATATTATAATAAAATTTTATTTAAAATATTTAAAAACAATTGTTGTTTATGGTAGCGTGTTAATAAGTACAATAAATTTAGTGGTTTTAATTTTTACAATTCACTTATTAAAAGATATAAACAGTTTATAAAAATTTAACTCATTAAAAATCATACAAATTAAATAGGTTATAAACAATCTTAAAAAAGCGCTTATTTGATATTTATCTAATAAGTATTTTATTTCAAATTGTTTATAATAGCATATAAAATTGTTCAAAACTAAATTTAAAAAATGATAAAAATTGTTGCGCATTAATTATCAATTTTAGCACTACAACATTCAAATTACATATCAAAAATTAGTTTTCAATTTTAAGCATATAGTTATTCACAAATCCGTTTTATTATAAAGTAGGTGTTAATCAATAAATTAAAAAATGCTATTAACAATTATATTTTTCACTGTTAATAACTATGAATTTGTATTTTTGTAACTTATTAATGTCTTAACAATTTACTTATGACCATCGCAATAGGAAATGATCACGCAGGAACCCAATACAAATTTGAAATTATAAAAGAACTTGAGAAAAAAGGGTACAAAGTATTAAACTTTGGAATAAATGCAGAAGAAAGTATGGATTATCCGGATACTGTTCACCCTGTTGCATCTGCTGTTGAAAATAGTGAAGCAGATTTTGGAATTACGCTTTGCGGCAGCGGAAATGGCGCTCAAATGGCAGCCAATAAACACCAGGGAATAAGAGCTGCATTATGTTGGAATAATGAATTGGTGGCACTTGCCCGAGCACACAACAATGCTAATGTGTTAAGTATTCCGGCACGTTTTATTTCCTTACAACAGGCTTTAGGTTTTGTGGATATATTTTTGACAACTAAATTTGAAGGCGGTCGTCACCAGGCAAGAATTGATAAAATACCTTGTTAATTAACTAGTAAAAAAAGTTAGAAAGTCGAAAATTTAAACGTACAAATAGATTGGACTGCAATACAAAAAATCAAAAATAGTAAATCTAAATGAGTCAAAAAGGTGCCCATAACCATCCAAACTTAACAGGCAAAAATTTACTTTTTTCCATCATTTTAAATATTGTAATTACGATTGCCCAAATTATTGGAGGGTTGATTTC
>JAGXIN010000124.1 GCA_024635575.1 Flavobacteriia bacterium | reverse complement strand
TTTTGTTTGCAAATTACCCTTAAAACCATTTCCTTTAGCACATGCTTGAGAACATTGGCGAATTGATAATTAAAATCTCCGATTTTATTTGGGGAGCCCCGGTTTTAATCCTGCTTTTGGGAGGAGGTTTCTATTTTCTAATCTATTCAAGGTTGGTCCCATTGCGTTATTTTGGTCATGCCATCAGGATTCTTAGAGGGAAAGACAAAGATCCGGATTCTACAGGTCAAATTAAACCTTATCAGGCATTGGCAACTGCACTTGCCGGAACTGTTGGGATGGGCAACGTCAGCGGCGTTGCTGTGGCAATAACTATGGGCGGACCGGGGGCCATTTTTTGGATGTGGGTAACCGCACTCCTTGGTGTCAGCACCGAATTTTTCAGCAATACGCTTGCTGTAATGTTCCGTGGCAAAGATTCAAACGGGGAAATACAAGGTGGCCCAATGTATTATATTACAGAAGGGTTGGGCAAAAACTGGAAACCGATGGCTGTGTTTTTTTCGGTTGTTGGAATGATTGGCGTTTCTCCACTATTTCAGGCTAACCAGTTGACCCAAATGATCGGCCATGTTTTGCTGGCACCAAACCAAATTGAAACTTCGTTTACCACAAGTTTAATCACAGGAATAATAATTTCGATAATTGTAGGTATAGTTGTAATTGGCGGAATAAAGAGAATTGGGAAAGTAACAGGCAGCATCGTCCCGATAATGGTGGTAGTTTATACGGTTACTGTACTTTACATCATTTTTTCAAATTCATCGCAAATCATCCCGGCATTTCAGACCATTTTTAGGGACGCTTTTTCGGGCGATGCGGTGCTTGGCGGTTCTTTGGGATCAATAATCATCATAGGTGTCAGGCGAGCTGCATTTTCAAATGAAGCCGGACTTGGCACTACACCAATGGCGCACGGGGCTTCAAAAACCAGCGAACCAATACGCCAGGGATTGGTTGCCATGCTTGGCCCGGTTATCGATACAATTGTAGTTTGCACAATGACGGCTCTCGCCATTATCATAACAAATATGTGGATTTATAGCAATGCAGATGGAATTACACTGACTGCACAAGCTTTCGATTCAGCAATTCCGGTTTACGGAAAATATATTTTGGCGATTTGTGTCATTTTCTTCTCCATGTCAACCATGTTTGCGTTCCCATATTACGGTGTTAAATGTCTTGGATTTGTAGCCGGGGCAAAATATGGTTGGATTTATAACTACATTTTTGTTGTTACCATTATCATAGGCGCAGTTGCCAATCTCCGGGTAATCATCGGGTTTATCGATATTGCTTTTGCGCTGATGGCCATTCCGACGATGGTTTCCACAGTTTTGCTGTCGCCACATGTTCGGCGTGCATCAATTGATTATTTCGCACGGCTTAAAAAAGAACGTAAGTTATCATAACCCATGATCGACAATCAAAAAAGCATTGAAAATGCCTTCTTTTCCGATGGCTATAAATTAGGCATGAAAGTCGCTTTGTCAGAAAATAAAAAGGAGGTTTTATTCGAATCGATTTCCGAAATGTATGCCGCAATTGACGGATTGATTGATTCTTTAACAGAATTTGCCAAAACCCAGAATCAGCAAATTGATTGCAAAAAAGGTTGCCAATGGTGCTGCCACCAACCGGTTTTTGCAGTTGATTACGAAATGGACTATCTGAATGATTTCATTCATCACAATTTTGATACAGAAGTAAAAAATCAGATTAAAAATCGGGCTGAACAGAAAAACAAAAAGCTAAGCAAGCTAACAGAAAACGATTTACTGAATTCAAAATTCCCCTGTGCATTATTGAAAGATGGTGCTTGCATTGCCTACCAGGCGCGACCGATGGCCTGCCGCATTTATCTGTCAAGCAATGTAAATTCGTGTTTGAAATTTTATCATGATCCCGAAGACAAATCAAATTATCCGGCATTGCTAAGTTTGACTTTGCGCTGCGGACAAAAAATGAATGAAGGTTTTAAAGCTGCGCTAAAATTAAACGGTAAAGAAACGGAAGAATTTAGGATTGAGGAAAGGATTTTAGAACCGGGACACGGACTTTCCAAGTCCGTGAGTTAAGGGACACGGACTTTCCAAGTCCGCGATTTTTAATAAATCAGGAGAAAGGATTCTCCTGTTCCCAAAGTCAAAGTCCCATAATCAAACCTCTTCCACCCTAATTCCAGCTTCCTCCATTTTCCCAACAAAAATATCGGACGAAACCGGTCGGTTATTTTTTGTGAGAACAGCAGTGATTTGTGCCAATACCATTAGCTTTTCATCAGCTTTCCGAATTATTTGCTGATTGAAAATTATGCGCAACTTTCCTTGTTTTGCCATGTTCAGGCTAACGATAAAATCATCGCCGGGTCGGAGAGGGAATTTGTAATCTATTTCGGCACGGATTACAACTGGATCAATTCCAGCTTTGTGGAGCTCAGGAAAATCCAGTCCCACAGAATGTAAAAATTTGTGGCGGCAATGTTCAAGATAATTTTGATAAACAGCATTATTGACAATTCCCTGAATATCACATTCGTAATCGCGCACCTGCATTTCAAATTGAAAATGAAAATTCTGCATAACAAGATTTAATTTTCTGAATAAACAAGTTTTGGATAACCGCCAAAGGATTTTGCCAAAAATCGATGAAACCCATGAAAACCTTTAACAGGCGTGGCAAACATCATGATACATTTATTATAGATCAATGGAATGCCAGCTTTCTCAATGGTTTTAATTACTTCAGGTGTTTCTGATTTCTGCTGGATCCAAATCATTTTTATCCCTTTTTTTACCGCTGCCAGTGCAACAACTTCGGTTTCTTCTTTTGAGGTAAGAATCAAAAGATGCATTACATCTTTGGGGATTTCATCCACGGATTTATAGCATTTTACACCCTGTATTTCTTCGGCATTTGGATTGATGGGGTACAATTCAAACCCTTTTTCCCGCAACTCTTTAAAGACTACGCCGCCAAATTTTTTTAAATTGCGCGATGCACCGGCAATCGCCATTTTCCGGGGTTCGAGGAATTTTTGAATTTCGTTTAATGTTACCATGGATATCTGTTTTTATTTTATCATAAAGTCCAATATCTTCTGTTCTTCAAGAAACCCTTCGAGATGATCGCCAATTCTGACCGGACCAACACCTGCCGGAGTTCCCGTGTAAATTAAATCGCCAATTTTTAATGTAACGTATTTCGAAACTTGCGAAATAATATCTTCGAAACTAAAAATCATTAATCCGGAATTACCGTCCTGAACAACTATATCGTTGATTTTCAAACCAAAAGAAATATTCTGCTGATCAGGAAATACCGATTTCTCAATAAATGAACCGCCCAGCACAGCCGCTTGATCAAATGCTTTTGCTTTTTCCCAAGGCAAGCCTTTTTCCTTTAATTTATTTTGGACATCGCGTGCAGTAAAATCGATTCCCAAACCAATTTCATCGAAATAACGATTGGCAAATCGCTTTTCGATATTCTTTCCTAAACGGCTAATTTTGATCACTAACTCGATTTCGTGGTGCACATCATTTGTCCAATTTGGAATATAAAACGGATCGTTGTTCCTTAGCAACGAAGAATCTGGTTTCATGAAAAACACGGGTTCATCGGGAACTTCGTTGTTCAGTTCATGCGCATGAGCAACGTAATTGCGACCTATACAGATTATTTTCATACAGTGATATTTTAGTCAAAAATACAATTCCTATTTCGTTTAATGAACTACCCCGCCGCAAGCGGACGGGGTATCGTGAGACAAACTAGAAAAGTGTCAACTGCGTATCCTTATGCAAAATTTTATATTGTTTCTCAACACCCTGTTCTCTAACATATTTTGATATGGTATTTTCATCTCCAAACTTACTTACAGTATTCACAAAATAACCATCCGTCCAAAACTCACCTCCCCACAACTTTTCCTTCACTTCTGGGTTCAAACGGAAAACTTCTCTCGCTGTTATGCTTTTTATTATTGTTACAATTTTTGTCGCACTATACGTAGGAACGGACTGAACTAAAAAATGAACATGATTATTATCTGTTCCAATCTCAAGAAAAAATATCTGATATCTTTTTGATAATTCTAAACAAACATCCTTCATAGTATTATCTACTGCTTCGCTTAATACAACTCGTCTATATTTTGCTGGGCATACAAAATGATATAACAATACAGATACATTATGTGATTTATGAATATATTTGCTTTGTGCCATGCACAAAGTTATTTATTTCGCCGCAAGCGGCGGGGAATTTAACCCAAAGAAAATATTAAAGAAAAATGAAATGTTAGAATTTCTAATGATGGCAAATAATAAATGCCGAAATTGTGGGAATGATAGAATTGAGGTTTGTGAATGTTGTTTGCCTTGTGATATGAAGAAATTGCTTTCTGAAGTAGAATTGAAAGGTCGATATTTGTATTGTAAGAATTGTGATGAATTTTCTATTATTTGTGAACCAATATTGGATTAATAACCTTAATATTAGGATTTAAAGCTTAGTGTTTTATAAAAAATTCAAATGCACTTCGTTTTTAAGACTTGCAATTAATGGAATCAAATATTTCATTCTATAATTTTAATTAACACAAAGAATTTGTTTAAATATTAGGATTATTTGCAAGACTTTTAATAGATTAGCACAAGTTTTATTAAAGGCATATAATTTTTTACCTAAAAAACCTTAAAATTTAATTAATGTATGTACTTATTCGCACAAAATAAACCATTGAGTTTTTTAATTGTTGTGATAAAGAAAGATATACAATAAAGTTATGTTTGAAAAACTTTTAGAGATTGAAACTGTGAGTATAGTTTTTATTGGTGATTTTAATCCAATAATTCTACAACCTTTTTGGCTAGAAAGCAAAGGGCTTATAAGAGAAAGTGAGGCGATTAAAGCAAAGGTTGAAGTAATGCATAACGAAATTGTCAAATATGAATTGGATGATTGGGTAAATATCGAAATTACAAAAAACAGATGTGAGTTTAAAACTTCAAAAGTGCCATATTTTGAACCAGTGAAAGATTTAGCCACTAGTGTTTTTAAAATATTAAGAGAAACTCCTATTAAAGCCTTAGGCATTAATCATATTTATGATTTAAAAATGCAAAGTGAAGAGAAATATTTTGAACTTGGTAAAATATTAACACCTCTTGATATATGGTCAAAAGATTTAGACAATCCTAGATTATTGAATTTGGAAATTTTTGAAGCTGAAAGAAAAGATGGAGAAAAGGGACATATAAGAATTAGAATTAATCCATCAGATCAAAAAATTCAATATGGGGTTGTTGTAAATGTTAATAGTCATTTTGATTTACAATCAGGAGATTTAATGCTTAGTGCAGTTGTTCAATTAGAAAAGAATTGGCTTAAATCATTTGAACAATCTAGGAATATTGTACAAAATTTACTTTCAAAAACAGGAATATTATGAGCGTAGCAACAAATCTAATTGATAACTGGATAATCGATACAGATTTCTCAAGACATGAAGTGTATACGAAAGATAAAGAAATATTATTAAGTTCTATATTAACAATGATTGATATTAATAAAGAACTTAATGAAACCGAACTTGAAGTAACAGATTTTAATTTTGAGCAAAATGATATGATTGGAGGGATTCCTAATTTAATTTCAAATAAGTATCCTATTTATAAAAATTATATTAGTAAATCCCAAAATTGGATTGGTTATGTATTAGATATAAATGAGGAATCTTTTTTTGCAAAATTAGATGATAAAAACAATCCCACAACTTATGAAACAGCCTATTTTGAGATTGCTGAAGTCTCTAAAGATGATTTTGAATTATTAAAAAAAGGAGCAATTTTTTATTGGAGTGTGGGATATGCAAATCTAAATGGTCAGATTTCAAAACAATCATTTATTAGGTTTAAACGTTCAGTTAAAATAACTGAGGATGAATTTGAAGAAATTGCCAGCAAAGTAGATGACATCTACAACGAATTAGATTGGGATTAAACACTTTTATGAGTGATAATCTTGAAAATAAAATCATAGAAGTATCATTGATTGGTACAGGTGGAGGGTATGGAGAATGTATTGTAATAAACTTAGGCAATCATAATTGGGTGGTTGTTGATTCTTGCAGAGACCCATTTTCAAAAAAATCACTTCCATTAGAATATCTACAAAGTATAGGAGTTGACGTCTCAAACGATGTTAAATTGGTGTTGTGTACTCATTGGCATGATGACCACATTCTAGGGATTTCCGAATTGTTAGAAGAATGTAATAATGCAAATTTGTGTATAGCTTCAGCCACAGATAGAAAGAAATTTTTATTGCTTGTTGGTTTGGATTATCATAAATGCAAAAGCGAGTCTAGCGCATCATCAACAAAAGAACTAAGTAATTGTATAGATATTATAAAAAGGAGGGGTTCAAAAATAGTAAGTGCAGTGCAAGATAGGTTGGTATTTAGTTCTAACTTAGATGGTATAAATAGCCAGGTTTATACATTAACACCATCTGATTTTGTTTTAGAACAATTCAATAAGGAAATATCTTCCTTAATGGTAGAATATATGTCGTCAAATTCAAAAATTATATCAGAAACTCCAAATGATAAAAGCGTTACTTTATTAATTAAGGTAAATGACCAGCGAATTATTCTTGGTTCTGATTTAGAGGTAACTGAAGATAATAGTAAAGGATGGTTATGTATCTTAGATAATTGTCAATGTATAGATTTTAAATCTTCATTGTTTAAAATCCCACATCATGGGTCTAAAAATGGATTTCACGAAAGAATATTGCAAGAATTATTAGAGGAAAATGCTATAGCAAAACTTACACCTTGGAATAGAGGTGGTCAATTGCCAAAAAAAGAAATGTTGAAAAAGTATAAAGAGTTTACTGATAATCTTTATATGACAACTCTAATGGTTAGTAATAAACCTAAAAATAGAGATAGAAGTATTGCTAAAGCAATTGAAAGGTTTAATAAAACAGTTAAGGAAAATAAATATGGTCATGGTATAATTCATTGTAAAATTAATTTATCTTATCCTGAGTTAGGATGGGAAGTGGCTTTAATAAATAAGGCAATTAAGGTTACAGACGAAATTTTGAAACAGATTCAATAAAAAATATATTTATTAATTTATCTCCAAGACAATCCCTCAAATAAAAATGAGTATTTTAGAAAATATTGATTTTAGAAAATTTAAATAATTATCAAAGCATAATAGCATAAATCATTCAATAGAAATTAGTAAAAGGCTATTCCAATATAAAATTTAATCGTGAAAAATTAAAGATATTCAGCCCCCGATTCAGCTCCTAAAAATAAAATCCGATTGTAACAATCTGTTAACCAATCGGATTCGTATTTTCAAAGAGGTCTCTGGCGGATTCGAACCGCCGTTCACGGTTTTGCAGACCGCTGCCTAGCCACTCGGCCAAGAGACCATTTTTTTATTTTGGTCTGCAAAGCTAAGAATTTTTGCAATTCAAACAAGAAGTTCGTGAAAAGAAGTT